>CAJOKY010000100.1 GCA_905235425.1 uncultured Selenomonadaceae bacterium | reverse complement strand
TTTTACAAAACCACCAGATTTTATTGTTTGATTTATTTCCCAATTTCTTAGCGTCTGCGTTTTATCTACATATACCGACTTCCAATCGGTATACTTCATTTCGCCGGGTATTTTTTCACGGCGTTCGGCTATCCGTGACTTGCGTTTTATCGGCTGGTCTTCACCGAGCGCAGCGGTTACCGTACAGCGGATGATACTGACGCTATTCTGTCAATTCTATTTTTTTGTACCCCTTTATCGGTGCATACGGCGCAAGAAATTCTCGTTCGAGGTATTCGCATTTACATTCACCGGTTTCTTTATGAACCGTCCAATGCCAACCGCCGGGTGGAACAACCCCTTTAGAATCTTGTTGTACAAAAACATATTTGTCAGGAACTTCTGCATAGCTTTCTTTAATGGTATGTCCTTGCCACGTTTCCGAAAGCTTTTTTTTTGCTATTTTTAACGCTTCTTCTAAAGTTATCATCAACTTATTTCCTCACAACATTCCATAATATAAGTTTCGTTAATTTCAAGATGGTTTATTCTAAAAAATTTTGTCGCACCATACTTAACACTTTCAAAATAATATTCTGCATCAAGTTCACCTGTCTGCGGGTCTAAAAAGTATATCTCTTTTTTCGTTTTTCTGCAACAAACACGTGACCATAATACTCATTGCCTTCTTTATATGCCACATAAACTTCTGATCTAGCTCCGTCTCCCCATTCTGACATCAAATTTATAATATCTTCTTTGCCTGTTCCTTCTAAATTTTCTTCAATTATAGCGTTTTCAAATGCTTCTGTCCAATGTTTTGATGCAAAAATATCTGTATTTAAATCATAAGTTGGGCGTGCAATGACATCAAAACTGCGCATTCGCATTTCATATGCCGGTACGCATCTTTGACAATTTTGCTGATATTTTAATCCTAAGGCGTATCTTGGATTGGTAGCCAAAATATTTTCGTCCGACGTAAAAAAATATGATTGGCTCTTAAATCCACTTGGCGCTTTCGTTTCATGACAGGATAGATTGTACCTGCCAATCCAATCTTTGTATTCACCGAGTGAGGCGGTCTAAACTTGATTATACATTGGTCGTTTTTTCATCAATGTTGGGATACCATCCATTGGTAAAGGCTATTGTTTCCCTTAACAAATCTCCGTCTTCGCTGTACTCGTGAATAATAATCTGGCAGGATTTTTCGGGACTAGTTGGTTCTCCGTTACTATCGCAATAAAAAACCTTAGAATAAGCACCGCCGCAAGGTGTTGGTTCGTAAATTGTTTTAAACATTTTTAAAAATCTCCTTTAACAACGTAGCTCTTTCATGGAATCTGGCAAAAAACATACCTTGATTAGTAGGATACTCAGCAACGCTATCTGCAAAATCTTCTGAAGAAGAATTTTTGCCATAAGGCGTAACCTACTCTGATCCTGATGTTTTTTTTGTCATTTTTCATCGCGGTCAGCCATTCCAACCCAGAAGAATATCCGCCCGCCTTGTCATCTATAAAATGTCCGATTTCGTGGCAATATGTATGTTTAACATAATTTTTTTGATGTGTTTCGCTGTAACGCCAAAAAATTATTTCTTGTCCCCCAGTTGCATACGATTGCGTAAAGTTTTCGTATAACTTACCCCAATAATTATCATCAGGATTGCATATATCCAGAAAAACAATTTTGTTTTGAGACAATTTTATTAATGGTTCCGGCAAATCACTCCATACACTTATAGCCATTTGGGGCGACATCGTTTGAAGGTCAAAATTTAAATCTTTCGGAAAGAAAAATTTAGTACCCTTGTCAGTAGTATACACTATAAAGTCTCGTTCAATTAGACTATTATAAAATTTTTCTTTAGAATAACTTACAGTACATTTAACACCGCCGTAAATCTTAGTAGAAGAGTGAGAGTTTTGACCAAAAGAATATGTAATCGGATTAATTATCCTAGCCACACTTGGACTTTCGATTTTACCTTCTCGCGCAATTACTGCTGATTCTAAGTACCTTGATTTCCACTCGGCATATGTTATAGAGACTTCTAGCTTTTCTCGGCGTTCAGATATACGCTTACCGCGTTTTATCGGTAAATCTTCACCGAGCGCGGCGTGGTTTTGCTAATTTGTTTTAGGCACCTCTGCACGAGTGATTTTTTTTATAAACCAATTCCACCCTAAGTACCATTCTAATTCAAAATCAGCATCCACACGTACTTCATTATCAAAATAATAGTCCAGACAAACCTCAACGTCTCCATACGGGAAATGATAAGTTTGATATAAGCTACCGTCTACATCTTTAAGCAATTCTTCGGCTTTAGTACCAGTAAGGTTTTTTATCCGCCTGCAGGTTTCTTGGAAATATTCCGCGTCGGGTTCATAACTAATGATATAAGTGTACCTTTTCGTGTCAATCACTCCATCCCTAATTTTTTATTGACATTTTTGTTTGACTTCATAGCCGTTTTATAAATATCTTCAATCGCTTCTTCGCGTGTGATGTTTTTACGTGCCATTTTATCGGCGATTTTTTCTTCCCAACTAGGATTGGGATGTTCGTTTTAAAGTTTCCGCCGCATTTCTTCATCTGCCATTAACTGCCTAGCTTGAGTACGATAGGTGTTTCTAAGTTCAAAAGCTTGTCGCGCTTTTTCTTCAATAGGCAAGGATTGGTCTATCTTTTCGTGTATTCTTTCATCGTGCCAAATATACTATTTACGAACAGTAACATTATCAAGTTTACCTAAATAATCCACTAAATCTTTAAAACTTTTATTAGAAAACCAATCACTTATTTCTTGCGTCTTGTCTACGTATACCGATTTCCAATCGGTATACTTCATCTCTGCCGGGATTTTTTCGCGGCGTTCGGCAATACGCTTGCCGCGTTTTACCGGCAGGTCTTCACCGAGCGCGGTGGTTACTGTACAACGACAAGATTAAAATAGCTTTAATCTATGCCCAATGCCGCCCATTCATCGCTTATTTTTTTATCCGCTTCGTACGCTTCTTTTATGTCGGGCGGTGCGTCGTCTTTTACTCCGATTAAATCACCATATTCATCAAAAATAAAATATTTGAAGCTTTCTATATCGGCGTATTTTGCCAGTTTTGATTCGCTAAAATCCTTCATTTAATTAACTCTTCTTTTATTGTTTGCCAAATATTAAGCGACAGCAACTGTGCATTTAATCCGTTTGTAATGCAATCCGAAAAGTGTTTCATTCTAACTTCAGGAGTAATTGCCTGTTTTTTTCTTGCTCACCTGGTCTAAATGTTTCTGCCATTCTTCCTCGCTTATTTCTTCCAGGTTTGCTATAAAATTACATTCCATTATGAAATAGTGCGTCGGATAATCGGGAGAAATAAAATGATACGCCCAATCTTCTTCGTCTTCGGCAAAATTATTTAATTTGCAGTAATAAACGTCGCCATGTACCGTGGTTATCTTAACTTTGGAATCTCTTTTGTCAAGGTCTAGTAAAATATCCATCTTTTCTGCTGAAGTCATTGTTTAATCCTCCATTGGGCGAATCGGATAAACGTGAACGCCGTTTTTTGAATATACAATTTCTATCCAAGTAGTATCTATAAATTTATCCTCTCTATTGTTCCAATACTGTCCAATTACTCTGCCTACATTTACCTGTTCACGCGGACTATTATCTATTGGATTTGGGTCATAGATGCCTTTCCCGTGAAATTCATTAACTAGAGCTTGTATATCGACGTCAGGTTGCATTTTACCGGGCTTTAATCCCCTCTCGGAAACACGTCGCTGATATTCTTGATATTCTCTTGTGCCTTCAATGTGCCGATTTTGTACTTGCCGCCTAATGTTAAGATTATAAGTGCCTTCCGGCAGTTTTTGACTGCTGAATAGTTGCAAATTGAATTTGGCTGCTTTATCTTTCTCAACGTACCTGCCAAGCCAATCTTTGTATGTTACAGAGCCGTCTAACTTTTCACGGCGTTCAGATATTCGTGACTTGCGTTTTATTGGCTGGTCTTCACCGATCGCGGCGGTTACTGTACAGCGGCAACGTGAATGACGAGGAAGTTAATGACACTATTCTGCCAGCTCTATTTTTTTGTACCCCTTTATCGGATAAAAGGAAATCGGAAAACGACGTTTTAAATTCTGCGGTTCGCGTTCAAGAAATTCAAATTTGCACTCGCCAGTTTCTTTATGAACTGTCCATTGACCTCCACCAGGTGGAATGCAACCGTCTGAAAATTGTCCTCTTAAAACATATTTATTCTGAACTTCTCCATAAGACGGGGAAACTGTCTGTCCTTTAGGGAGATTACTTTCTACTATTTTTATCGCTTCTCCGAGAGTAAGCATTAACGTTTTACCTCCTTGCAACACCACTTAATAGTTTTATCATTTATTTCTAAATTATTCATTCTTAATAACTTTGTAAAACCTTCTTTAACACTTTCAAAATAATATTCAACATTAAGCTCGCCTATTTGTGGGTCTAAAAAATGAATATAGTCATTTCTATTTTCGGCAACAAACACGTGTGAACCCCCGCTTTCCCACTTCACGTACACTTCAGCTCTAGCTCCGTCTCCCCATTCTGACATCAAATTTATAATATCTTCTTTGCCTGTTCCTGCTAAATTTTCTTCAATTATAGCGTTTTCAAATGCCTCTTTCCAATGTTTTGATGCAAAAATATCTGTATGTATATCATAAGTTGGGCGTGCAATGACATCAAAACCGCGCATTCGCATTTCATATGTCGGCACGCATTTTTGGCAGTTTATTTGAAATGCTAATCCCAAATTATAGTTTGGATTGGTAGCCAAAATATTTTCATCCGACGTAGAAAAATGTGCTTGTCTCTTGAATCCACTTGGCGCTACCGTTTCGGTACTCGGAAGATTGTACCTGCCGAGCCAATCTTTATATGTGACAGAGCCGTCCAGCTTTTCTCGGCGTTCAGATATTCGCTTACCGCGTTTTACGGGCTGGTCTTCGCCGAGTGCGACGGTTACTGTACAACGACAAAATAGGACTTATTTAAGTGATACAACCTTCAGGAAGTTCAGGGTATTTATATGGCGTGTTCGTGTCTATACAATGTTGTAAAATTTCAAGAATGTTATCAACATCTTTGAGTGGCATTTCTTCTGTGCCTAACATCTCGCCAAATTTTTCTTTATATGCCTCTTGAAGTTCATAAAATTCCTTTAATCCATTCATAATTATACCGCCTTTATTAAAGTTTCAATACTGTCTTCAATCATTTCCTCAAATATTTTATATGATTCTGGGAAATATTTTTTGATTTGCTCTAGTGATTCACAGTTGTTAATAGTAGCTTGAAACATATGTGCAAACGCTTCTTTGGATAAATTTATGCCGCCATTTTCCGTCCAATAACCTTTTCTCTCGTGTCCCCAGCCTGCCTCTACTTTTTTGTTTGTTGCACCGTGCCAAATGTCAGAAATGTCACGGAGATTTTGGGCTGTGTTTCGTTTCAATTCATCAGAAATTGCCTTATAAGCGTCCTCTTCCGTCAAACTTTTTGCCGATTTGCCCATTGCTACCACTTCACGTTTTAATCGTACAAGTGTAGCATTTACATAATCTTCCGCTTCTTTTTTTAACATATTGCCGAATAATCCATTTTTATAATATGGCGAGTGAAAATAAACTTGTTTGCCTAACCAATGGTCGATTAAATGCCCTAATTCGTGAAAAATTGTCCTATACGACTTTTGGAATGTCGAGGACTTATCGGCTATTATGTTAAATTTGATACCTTTTTTGACAATGTCATAATACGGAATGTCACTATATTCTGAATCCAAAACCTTCATTTGGCGCGATGCCAAATTCCAAAGAATACGAAGATTTTCCGGCACTTGTCTTACCTTCTCTGTTATCTCTGTTATAGTCTCTGCATTTAACGTTCGACTTAAACCCGCATTTAATATAATACGATTTTTTCCACATTCGATTTGCAGTTTCGTTAATGTTTTTTCGGCATTAACCGCTTGCTTATTTTTCTTACGTGCTTCATTTTGTAAAACAGCGTTGCTTTCCCTATTATCCTGCGCGGCAAGAAGATGATTTTCAGCATATAAACGGCTAACTTTTTCTTCCTGTGCTGTTTTCTTTGTGCCAATCGTCAAGTGTCCGCGTCTTGTCTACGTATACCGTCTTCCAATCGGTATACTTCATCTCTGCCGGGATTTTTTCTCGGCGTTCAGATATACGCGACTTGCGTTTTATCGTACAACGGCAGAGCGGGCAAGTTCTATGGTCTAGTGCCGCGTTAAACCTTCTAAGCAGTCTTCATTGTAAATCTTGTCTATCATCTGCAGGCTCCCTTACATCTGTCAAATCTATAGGTTTGACGTTATCAAAAATACCTTCATCAATGTAGCTAGAAACGCAAAAATATTCTGCCTTTCCGTCCTTTTTAAATACAGCGACGTGCGCACCACCTATTGCCCCAATATCGGCTTTAAATCCGAAAGTCCACCTGTCACCACAATCATTAACACCAGAAACTTCGCTGTCGTACATTTTCTCGGCAATTTTAACCGCCTCTTTCAAACTAATCATACTACTTCACTCCTATTCATACAGCAACGTTTGATAATGTCGGTAAAGTCCAAATCATTTACTCGCAATATGCCAATAGTACCTGATAAAGCCAGTTTCAATTTGTTTTTCGCAGTACGAGTTCCAACTTGAGGGTCTCCAAAATTAACAACTCCATTTGCCCTGCATTCAGCTATTATAACGTGTCCATCTTCAAAATTAGTCTTGGTTTTATCCCATTGAAAAAAAATAACCGCCCTAGAGCCTTCGTCAAATGACTTCATTATTTCTTCGACTGATTTTATCATTTCAGCTACTGTTTTTCCGCTTGCTCTTTTTATGTCAGTTTCAGAATATTTAAATGCCTTTAACCATTCACCCGCAGTTCTCAGTGTGTCATTAGCACCCCAACTTGGTCGCGCCATTACGTCAAAGCCGCGCATTCGCGCCTCGAATGCCACTACGCAACGCTGACAGTTCATTTGCCTTTCCAATCCTACGGAAGGGTCGTTTACCAACATAAGCTCTTTTGACCAATCCGCATTACCTCTGAATTTCTTAAAGCCAAAATCCGCGCCGGTTTCTGCACGAAACGCCTTTTCTTCGGCAATTCTTATTTCAAGTTGCCGTCTGGTAAAATTGATACTCCGACCAGCACTTTCGCCATTGACAACGTCGCTTGTTTTTTCAATATACCTGCCGAGCCAATCTTTATACGTGACATAGCCGTCCAGCTTTTCTCGGCGTTCGGCAATACGCTTGCCGCGTTTTATCGGTAGGTCTTCACCGAGTGCGGCACTTACTGTACAGCGACAACGCGGATGCAGGGGAGGATAGTTTTCACCCTGCATTGCTTCTTCTAATGCAAAAATCTGACCGTCTAAGCCGCCGCAACGCGGACACGTGCGGTGGTCTAATGCCGCTATAAACTGATAATATTCCAGTCCTGAACTTGCAATAGAATCCAGCGCCGCGCGGTTTTGGATGTAATTCAGCTCTGTACGAACAAGACGCTCTGCATTATTATAGCCGACTTCCATTCGCCGTGACAAGTCTTTGGAAAGTTTTTGTATCGACGTGCCGCGATGTACCGCCGTAAGCATTACCTGCTTTATTTCGCGTCCTAACTTTTCGCCGTTTTTCCATATTCGCGAAGAATAATTTGCACCACTCCAATCAGTTCGAATCACCTTTTCAGCTTGATTTTTGTCAACTGCTACCGGCGGAGTGCTAAGCCCATACTGCCGATGAATATCATACAAAGTGCCGTAATAATTGGCAAGATAGGCTCTGTATTGGAAGGAGTCTTCAAATTGATTCAGTTTTTCGCATAAATCGGCGATTTCCATTAGCGTACGCGCGTGCAAGGATTCAAAGCGGCTGATTCGACTGCGCATTGCCAATGTGTT
>CAJOKY010000099.1 GCA_905235425.1 uncultured Selenomonadaceae bacterium | reverse complement strand
GTAGTCACGAACGGTACGGCAGTTTTAGGACTTGGTAATATCGGCGCCGGTGCAGGTTTACCCGTAATGGAAGGTAAATCCATTTTGTTCAAAGGTTTTGCCGGCGTTGACGCGATACCGATTTGCCTTGACACAAACAACGTTGACGAAATTGTTAAAACCATTCAGCTCATGGCGCCTTCATTCGGCGGCATTAACCTTGAAGACATTAAAGCGCCGGAGTGTTTCGACATTGAACAGGCGCTTAAAACTTCTGTCGATATTCCCGTTTTCCATGACGATCAGCACGGTACAGCCATTGTTGTAGGTGCGGCGCTTATTAACGCGCTTAAACTCGTCGGCAAAAAGTTCAGCGAAATTAAAATCGTCGTAAACGGTGCAGGCGCGGCAGGTATGGCGATAACCTACCTCATTCAGAAAATGGGCGCTAAAAATATTATGCTCTGCGATTCAACCGGCGCGATTTATGAAGGTCGCGAAAAAGGCATGAACCCCTACAAAGACCGCATTGCCGAAGTTACTAATTTCAATCACGAATCAGGTCAGCTTGCCGACGTTATACCCGGCGCTGATGTGTTTATCGGCGTGTCGAAGGCGAATCTTTTGACGCCGGAAATGGTAAGCCAAATGAATAAGGACGCGATAATTTTGGCAATGGCTAACCCTGTTCCCGAAATTATGCCGAACCTTGCGCGTGACGCAGGTG
Organism: uncultured Selenomonadaceae bacterium; assembly: GCA_905235425.1. Lineage (GTDB taxonomy): Bacteria > Bacillota > Negativicutes > Selenomonadales > Selenomonadaceae > Quinella. Next base: position 7,372 of record CAJOKY010000099.1, on the reverse strand, counting down.
CAAGAGTTGTCTGCACGGGACGCAGTGACTTTCCTAATCAAGTAAATAATCTTTTGGCATTTCCCGGCATTTTCAGAGGCGCGCTTGACGTAAGAGCTACCGACATTAACGAAGAAATGAAAATCGCCGCGTCCTACGCGATAGCATCACTTGTAAGCGACAGCGAATTGGACGAAGTTCACGTAATCACGACGCCTTTTGATACGCGTGTTGCGCCTACCGTAGCCGCCGCCGTTGCAAAAGCCGCTATTGAAACAGGCGTTGCTCGTAACACGAATATTACGCCGGAGCAAGTTGCTCAACATACGCGCGAACTGCTGAAAAAGAATTAAGAGGGTAGAGGGTAGATTGTAGAGAGTAGAAAGTAGAAAGTAGGTTTTCTGTTTCCTACCCTCTACTCTCTACCCCCTACCTCCTAAAAGCTAGCACCTAACACCTAACCCTTAAAAGCTAAAAGCTAATAGCTAACCGCTAACAGCTAATAGCTAAAACCCAACAAAAAAACTGCATGGACTTTTTACTGTCGATGCAGTTTTTTAGTGTCTTCATAAAGACAAATTTAAATTTTACTCTTGGGTCGGGGTAGGCGCGGGCTGCTGCGCGTCAATCGTCATTTGTATGGGCTTGGCAGGCGTAATTGTGGAAATTGCGTGCTTGTAAATCATCTGCTGTTTGCCCAAGCCGTCGACAATCACGGTGAAGTTGTCAAAACCGCGAACAGTTCCTTTAATCTGAAAACCGTTTACCAAATGCACGGTGATAGGAATATCTTCCTTGCGTGCCTGATTCAGAAACACGTCCTGAATGTTTACCGATTTTACTGCCATTTCTGAAAAATCTCCTTTATATTTTTAGCCGACTTTAAGCCGACTTTTTAGCTTATGCTATACCACTCAATGTACTTCATGCGGCGATACCATGTGAGCTGACGTTTGGCAAAATTTCGCGTAGCTTGCTTAACTTTTGAAACAGCCTCGTCAAGCGTACATTTGCCTTGAAGGTATTCGACAACTTCTTTGTAGCCGATACCGAGCATTGCCTGCGCATTGGGATTGACGCCTTGCTCTAAAAGATTTTCTACCTCTTTAACAAGTCCCGCGTCAAGCATTTTTTCAGTGCGTTCATCAATGCGTTTATAAAGCTCCTGCCGTGCTGCAGTTAAGCCGATTACAAGCGCGTTGTAGTTCAATTCGCCGGTCTGTGCAAAAAAACTTTCACGGCTTTTCACGCCGTCGCCGAATTTGTAACCTTCAATCAGCGCTTGAATATAAAGTCCCGTACCACCCGCGATTATTGGAATTTTACCTGCGCGGTTTAAATCGGCGATAATCGGTGTCGCCATACGCACAAACTCCGCAACGCTGAATTTTTCATGCGGCTCAAGAATATCAATCAAGTAATGCTTGACTTCTGCGCGTTCAATGTCACTTGGTTTAGCAGTACCGACATTGAAATTTTTGTAAACCGACATTGAGTCTGCAGAAATAATTTCCGTGTCGAAAAATTTTGCCGCCTGTAACGCCAGCGTACTTTTGCCGGTAGCCGTCGCGCCTAAAATGACGACAAGCTTTTCTTTAGGCGAAGTACTAAGTCCAAGTGATTTTATCTGATTTATTATTTTTGTCAAGTCAAACTTTTCGGCGTCAAAATCTTTTACGATATTTCGCATTTACGCAAGTTCAAGCGATTCGCCGGGCTTAACAATATGCACTGCCGCGCCTTTGACAAGATTTTTAAATTCTTCGGCGTCCTGTTCAATCACTTGCCAAGTATTGTAATGGACGGGGATAACATTCTTAGCGCCGAGAAATTCAACTGCGCGCGCCGCGTCGTAAGCGTCCATCGTGAAATGACCGCCGATAGGCAAAACGGCGTAGTCAATTTTATCACGTTCGCCGATCAGTTTCATATCGCTGAAAAGGCATGTGTCACCTGCGAAGTAAATAATTTTGCCGCCGATTGAAACAACGTAGCCGCAACACGTACCTCCTGCAACTCCCGCGCTATGCATTGCCGGTACCATACGCGCAAAGCCGAAGGGTAATTTCAATGTGCCGCCGAGATTCATGCCGATAGTTTTAACTTCGTCGCCGACTAAATCTCTAATTTCCGGTATGCCGACAGCCGTAGCCTTATTTTTTAACAAAATTCTGTAAGCGTCGCCGATATGGTCGCCATGCGCGTGCGTTACGAAAACATAATCTGCTTTTACGTCATCAGGTTTAATTGTAGCTTGCGGGTTGCCTGTTAAAAACGGGTCGAATAAAATTTTGTACTTGCCGTCGTCAAGCTGAAAACAGGCGTGTCCGTAAAAATTAAATTTCAACATGCTATCACTCTCCATTTTAGAGGGTAGAGGGTAGGAGGTAGGGGGTAGGTTTCCTACAATCTACAATCTACAATCTACTCTCTACTCTCTACAATCTACTCTCTACTCACTAAATCCTAGAAATTAAAGTTTTTTCGTCCTGCATCTTAAGCACGACGTTTTCAAGCTCTGCAAAAAATTTTTTCATCAAGCCTTCTGAAAATCTGCTTGCGTCATACTCCAACTTCAATTCATACATGCCGTGTTCATTAAGAACAACATTAATATCAAGAGAATTTTCAGCTGCAGAAATTTCATTTGGCGGCATATCAATAACAAGCGCCGTAGTGTTGCCTATTGTCAAGTGATCGCTTGAGATACCTTTTCTAAAGGAAAAGAATGGGCAATCATCGGCAAGACTTTCGTTATAAACAATGTCTAAACTTTTTTTGTATGAAGAATCTGTACGAATTTTTCCGGCTAAATTGTTCAGGAAGTAAGCTACCGTCATGTCCTTTGAAAAATCCCACGCGCAGGGAAAAACATCATACATCAAGCCCATAATCATCCGTTCATTTGTCTTTTCACGTCCTGTGTAAATCATTTTCATAAAAATTTTTTTTGTATCGGCAAATTTTAAAAGGGTGATCATTGATGCGGCGAGGAAGAAAATATTTTCTTTGCGTCTTGTAGTTCTGAAGAATTCTTCGCTGATATTTTTAAAGGTAGTTTTGAATTGTCCCTTCGTCCAACGGCTGACTGTATTGACATCTACAGGCGGCAAATTTTTCACGGCGTCGAAGTCTAACAAAAAGTTTCGCCAATATTTATGTCCTTCCGCAAGTTCAATCTCCGGCGTATTCAATTCATCTTCGATAAACTGCGCGTAACTGCCCAATTTATCAGAAATGTTCCTGCCGTTGTAACGAAGATTTATTTCCCTGTGAAACAAGCTTGCAATGGAGACGCCGTCCATTACCGCGTGATAAAAATCTACGTAAGCGTACTTGGAAGTGGGCGTTTCAAAAAGGTAAATGTGGTAAAGCGGCTGATTGATAATTTTGTATGGCATACGCAACTTTTTTTTACGCAGAAGTTCAAATTCTTCATCAGACATTTTTTCAATTTCCGCTCTGACAATTTCGCCGTCGAAAGTTTGAGAAATGTCCTGCGTATCGGGGTTAAGAATAAGGCGGCAACGAAAGATATCATGCGCTGCCAAAGTTTCATTTACGGCGTCTGCCAAGCGTTCCATGTCGACGACGGGTGAAAGTTTTAACAATGCGCCGACGTTCATCATGGTAGATTTAGCCTTTTTAAAATGCGCGTCGATTAAAAATCTTTGAATGGGGCGCAAGGGGTAAATTTTCCTGTCTTCCATTGCCTTCACTCCTTTATTTTAGATTGTAGAGGGTAGATTGTAGACTGTAGATTGTAGATTGTATTTCCTACCCTCTACCTCCTACTATCTACTACCTATTTTCAGGCGGCGGCATTTCACCGAGTGTAACTTCAACAGTATGCGAAGCTCCGCTACGTACATAAGTCAATTTAATGTGATCACCGACTTTATGCGCGTTAATCGCTGCACGAATTTCATTTACAGAATTAATTTCTTTGCCGTCAATCGACAAAATGATATCGTCACGCTGTAAACCTGCGCGATCTGCCGGACCGCCTAAAGCAACTTGAAATACATAAACGCCTTTGTCAATCGACAAGCTGTAGCCGTAACGCGCGGCAGTAGGTTTATCAAACGGCGTAATGCCCAAGTATGCTCGCGCGACATAACCTTTGCCTACAAGATCATCAACGACGGTTTTAACGGTGTTAATCGGAATTGCAAACGCCATACCTTCAAAGCCGCTACGAACTATTTTAACGCTGGGAATGCCGATAAGTTCACCGTCCGCATTAAAAAGCCCGCCGCCGGAATTGCCTTGATTTATCGCCGCGTCCGTCTGCAAAAAGCTGACACTGTCATTTTCAGAAATGGTACGATTAAGCGCACTTATAACGCCTACCGTGACAGAGCCGCTATATTCCAAGCCCATCGGGTTGCCGATAGCAATAGCCGGTTCGCCAACCATAATGTCATCTGAATTGCCGAATTTCGCAGTAGGTAAATCTGTAGCTTTAATCTTCACAACAGCAATGTCAGTCAATTCATCAGCGCCTACCAATTCGCCGTTGAAAGTCCTGCCGTCTGCAAGAGAAACAATTAATTCGTGCGAGCCCGATACAACGTGATTATTTGTTACAATGTAGCCGTCATTTCTGAAAATTACTCCGGAACCCCAACCTGTCGCTTCAACTTGGCGGTTAAAGAAATCTCTTGCAACGACTCTATTTGTAATGCCGACTATTGCAGGACCTACAGACTTAGCAACACGAACAGCCGGCGTATTTCTGGCGTTAGATACTTGTAAGCTTTTATCACTGCCTGCCGCCTCAGTAACCGACGCCGTATTGGTATTTTCGCCGGTTTGCTCTTCACCCGTGCCGCAACCGCTTAACGTGAACAACGCAACTACAGCTGCCGCGCAGATTACTTTTGGAATTTTTCCGAATTTCATTTTTAAATACCTCCGTGCTTAATTTTACTTTGTTGCAGAAAATTTTTCAACGGTTATTTTGTAGCTATTAGCCGGTAAATAAAAAAAGGTGGCGCGGATGTGCTTTGAGCTGCGTACGATAACGCCGAAAATATTTTAACCTTTGTGCGTACGTAAAAGCTAAACCTACCGACTAAGTAAGCGAACTACAGCCGCGCCATGTTTCTTTTTGTTACTTTTTCTTTACGCTAAAGAAAAAGTAAATCAACGCGCCAAAAGAAAGTAGTTACACTAAAATTAATCTAAAACTAAAATTTTTTATTCGGTTGGAGTTTACCAACAGCTTTTAAGTTTTAGGGATTAGAGATTACGAATTAACGGCTTTACGTTTTAATTGACTTTTATAAATGTAAACTTTAAAATTATCGAAAAAATATGCTGGGGGGAGTCATTTTGTTTTTTTCAAGAAAGAAAAAAATCTTGACGGCGGTAACGGCACTGATTTTATCCGCATCAATTTTTACAGGTTGCGGCGAAAATAAACAGCAACAAGCTCATCAAGCGCCCGCGTCGCAAGTCAAGGTAATGAAGGTGATTCAAAGAAACACGCCGCTAATAAGTGAATACGCCGGACAATTTGTAGGTGTTGAAGAAGTAAAGGTACAATCTAAGGTAAACGGCACCGTAGTTGATAAATTTTTCAAAGGCGGCGAATACGTAGAAGAAGGACAGTTACTTTTCAAAATTGATTCGCGTCAATATGAATCCGCCGTACTGCGCGCGAAAGCAGATTTAGCCCAAGCTGAATCAGTCCTTCAGCAATCTTTGGCAACTTACAATAACTCGGTAATTGACCTGCAACGCGATGAACAACTTTTTAAAGAAGCGGCAATCGCTGAGCAAGTTGTTGTAACTCAAGCGGCACAAGTTCGTGCAAATGAGGCTACCTGCGCGGCTAATGAAGCGGCAATTTATGCCTATCAAGCCGCTTTAAAAACTGCACAAGAAAATCTTGACGATACTGTAATTTATGCGCCAATGTCCGGCAAACTCGGTCTTGACGACGTGGCAATAGGAACTTTCGTTTCCACAGGTAATACTACTCTCGTTACAATCGGTTCAACCGACCCTATCTTCGTGCAGTTTTCCATAAGTGAGGCGGAGTATTTAAAATTCATTACAATGCAGTCCAATCAGACTGACAGAAATCCTCTGAAAGTTACCATAACTTTAACCGACGGCAAGCAGTACCCTTATGAAGGTAGAATTGTTGAAACTGACAGAACTCTTGCCAACAATACCGGTTCACTTGTAATGAAGGCGATATTTCCCAATCCCGGCGGCGCTTTAATTCCCGGTATGTTTGCACGCGTTCAACTTTCCGGCGAAACCATTCCAAATGCCGTTTTAGTTCCCCAACGCGCAGTTCAGCAGTTACTCGGAAAATCTTTCGTTATGGTTGTCGGCAAGGATAATAAATCTGAGGCGCGCAACGTTGAATTTGCTCAACAAGTCGGCAGTTACTACGTCGTTACAAGCGGCGTAACTCCTCAAGATACCGTTATCATTGAAGGCTTGACAAACCTGCGCGAAGGTGTCGATCTTGCAATGACTACAGTTACACCTGGTGAAATGGGCTTTACTCTTGTTGACGTGAAAAGTACTTACAACACGGATTCTAACTTAACTGCTCCTCTTGCAAGCCCCAATTCTCCGAGCAATTTAAATCGCTAATCTTGAAAGCAGGTAAAACATGGTTGACAAAAATTTATTTCTCTACGATTTAGCAGTTGTAGCAATTATGAAAAACGAGGCGCCATATGTAAAAGAATGGCTTGACTATCATCTTTTGGCAGGTGTCGACCATTTTTATATCTATGACAACGAAAGTCCCGACAACTTGAAAGAAGTTTTGCAACCGTACGTTGACGCAGGAATTGTCACGTACACTTTTTATCCCGGCAAATGCCGACAGCTTGAATCTTATATTGACGCAGTTAAACGTTTTAGATTTTTTTGCCGCTACATGGCATGGATTGACGGTGACGAATTTATTTTTCCAAAGAATAAGCCGACGATAACTGAAACTGTGGACGAAATTTTAATCAATACTCCGCCTTATGTCGCAGGTCTTGCCGTGAATATACATGCATATGGATCAAACGGACAGGATAAAGCGGATTTTGGGCAAGGCGTATTGGAAAGATTTACACGTCGCGCAGAAAATGATTGGGCTCCGCCTTTGCAAGGAACTTCTGTACACGGCGGAAATGCTCATGTAAGTACCATCGCCAATCCTCGCAAAATACAATTTTTCCCTACTCCTCACGCACCTATATATTTCATAAGTTGTTTTGCTGTAAATGAAAATCTTAATCCCGTTGCGACGTTTGAAAATTATCCAATCACTTCAGAAAAAATTGTAATGAATCACTACAGCGTAAAGTCTAAAGAAGAGTATATAAAAAAAATTTCGCGCGGCAATGCAGATCATTTTGAAAATCATTAT
>CAJOKY010000098.1 GCA_905235425.1 uncultured Selenomonadaceae bacterium | reverse complement strand
AAAACGTCCACCTTCTTAAGCAATGACGCCACTTTTGCATTTGGAAAATATTTTTTAAAATTAGCGTAAAACCTACCTGCTAAAATCATTTTCCAAAAAAATTTTGCGTCAAAATTTCAACCGGGCAATTTATAACACATACCGAAAAAAATTGCAAGAAAAATTTTTCAGCGGCGTAAACATTCGGCAAAAGTTCTAATGCGTTCACAAATTACGTCACGAGTATTTTTGCCGTCGTATTCGCTGTATTTTTTAGAAACATATTCTTCGTAGCGAGTGGAAAAAATTTTCACGGCGTCAAAAGTTAAGCGGCAATCTGTTTTGGATTTATCAAAATCATCGGGCGAAATCATTTTACGGTTGAGCAAAGTCAAAATAAATCTGTCAATCACGGGCTGGCGGAAAAGTTCCATTAAATCGTAAACAAGCGAATCTTTGCGCCCGTCATTTGAATGGAAAAAGCCAATACGCGCGTCCATACCGGCAAGAGCAATCGCTATTCTGACTTCGCGTTCAAGAAAGGCGTAGCCGTAATTCAAAATGGCGTTTACAGGATCGGCGGCAGGGTGTTGGGAGCGACCTTTCCAATTCCAGCGCGTTGTATCGATAATGTCGGGAAAAGCGCTGAAATAAATTTTTGACGCCATACCTTCAGCGCCGCGCAGTTCATCAATGTCATTAATCGAATTAATTTTTTCGGCTTGCGATTTAAGACGCTTAATTTTTGCGGAAAGTTTATCGGCATCTTTGGATTTTGCATATTGGCGCAGAAGATTATGTTGGTTGGAAATTTTTTCGGCAACCACTTCACGCGACAATGCAATTTGTTTATCGGCGGCGGTGAAAATTTCAATTTGACGCATGAGGCGAGCGGCAGTTTGCTTTTCATTGCACAGACAGCCTAAAATTTTGCCGTAATCGTCAATGTATACAACGGGAATGCTTAGCTCCAACAGTTCACAAATAACCTGCGTTGAAATCTGCGCGTTACGTCCCAAAACAACGCCGTCGATTGAACGCACGGGAAGGCGTCCGATAATTACACCGTCCTTTTCAACTGCTATTCGCGGACCGACTTTCCGAGCCGCACTGCCTTCCGACAAAAGATAAAGCATCCCCATTGCTACACTTCCTAAACTATCAAAAAGCCTTTTTCTTCTTCCAACGGTTTACCCGACAACTTTAAATTTTTCGCGCAGGATTTACAAAGCGGCGTCATCAATACCGTGCCGCCGTCTGATTCGGAAACAATTTCAAGCAAGTCCGACCATACAACAGCCGCCGCCGTCGAATCCAAATCGCAGTTAAAAACGCTGTACTGCAATCTGTAGGCAAATTCTTCAAGGTAGCGTACAATTTTTGCGCGTACGTTGTCTTCGGGTATGTCGTAACAAATTAAATATTTCATAGCCACGCAGTTTATCAATGTTTTTCGTTACGATCCCAATCCGGTTTAAACCCTTCGAGATCGACTTCAATCAATGCAAGAGCTTCATTATTTTCAAGTTTAATTTTTTCAAGACGTGAAGGCGCAGGCAATTTTTCACCGTCTTCAAGAATGCCAAAAATATGCAAAGAAAGTCCTTCACGTGCATAATCAAAAGCTTTTTGGTAATTGTCGCCTTGTGAAACACAACCGGGCAAATCCGGAAAAATTACCCCTACGCCCATATCTTCTTGGCTGAATACTGCAGGATAAACATACTTCATTATATTCACTCCTTAGTTGAAATGTAAACCCGATTGACGGGATATACTCTTCAAAACATTTTTGTTCAAATCTTTTACGGGATGCTGAACGGTTACAGTTCCTTTTTTAGTAGCGTGTTTAAATTGATGATGGTCGCACCGTACTCTTTCTAAATACCAACCGTCAGCTTTCAGAATTTTTATAACTTCGTCCGATGAATAGCTTTTAATAGCCGAAAGTTTAACACGCTGAAAATTTTCAGTCAAATAAAAAATCCCGCCGTATTGACGGGATTAAACAGCGTATTAAATTTGTATTTTAAGCTTTAAAATTTTACTCGCGTTTGACCAAAACCTTGACCGCTTAACCTGCCTGTGCCGGAGTATTCGGCGAACTTAGCAAGCAACATAAAAACTTTTTTCAAATCGTCATCAAGCTGTTGTAAGTTGTAGCGAAACCTTCCCCAAAAAGCCAGCGTCCCTCTGTCACGTCCGAAATAAAATTTTTTACATTGTCCCTGCCACTCGGTTAAGCGAATTTTTAAAGCAAGTTCACGAATAAATTTTTTATCGACGGCGGCAGGCATTTCAGCTTGTGTCCACTTATCGGCAATGGAAGGGAAAATTAATTCTGCGCGCGGTAACGGAGCGTCGTAGTCATCAATGCGAAAAGATACCGGCGTTAAAAATTCAAATTCAATTTCTGCGACAGGCGGAATTTCCTTGACATTCAAGATAAAATCTTCTACCGAAATAAATTTTCCCTCAACGCTTTCAACCGTTAAATTCAAACTGCCTGCTTGCAGTTCGTAACCTTCCGGCACATTTAGCGCGGCATTTAAAATTTCGTCGTTTAAGCCGGTGACGCGCCAAAAAAATTTATCGCCGCGCCTTACGTTCCAGCTGTCTTCAAAAATCGGCAGTTTAGAAAGCGGATCAAGAAATGATACCGTGAAAGGCTTAATGTTCATTTTTTCGTGAACAAAATTTTCAATATCCGGCGCGATGTTATGAAGAATTTTGAAAAAGGCGGCGTGCATAAGTCTGCCGTTTATTAAAGGCAACCGCGCAGAATTTATCGCACGTAATTTGTAATGTACAGCGCCGATCACCTTACCACCTCAAGAATACTCGGCAAAACTGCGCGCGTCAAAAATTTATTATTCTTGTCGCCAAAGTTGCTTGGAATGGGTTTAATTCTATCGCTCCATTTCGGCTTTTTCGTCTTATCAAGCGCATTATCCCAATCCAATATCGCCGTCAACTCTTCCATAACTTTTTCCCACGTAGCAGACATATTTTTATCGGCAACGTATTTTTTAAATGCTTTGAGATATTCTGCGGGAGATTTTTTTTCGCAGGGATTTTTAAAGCCGCCGTCATCAAAAAGTTTTGTGTAGGCGTCGGCAGTCTCTACAAAAAGCGTCGGAGTAATTTTTACACTGCCGAAACCGAAGGGCTTGCCTTGACCGATTTTGTACGCGGGATTTTCAGCGCCGTTTAAATTGAAAATCATCATAAGCGCACCGAGTTCAACCGCACTCAAATTTTGAAAACGAATCTTTGAAGAAAATTTCGTACCTTTTGCAAGCGGCGCTCTTTCCTTCGCCAACGGCTCTTGATTCTTTCGACGACGTTTATCATCTTCTTGCAGTTCTTTATCGTTCGCCTCCCACCTTGCCGCGCCGTTATGCCAGTACATTTTGTAGCCGCGAACCTGCGCGGAGGTTTTGTCCCAATGCGTCAAAAGTGCGCCTTCAGTTTGCTTAAGGTAGAGTTGGTATGAAGTGGGATTGGGTTGCATAAGCGGATGGGCAGGAGCTTTAGGTAATGTCGCGGCGTTAGACGTTACGGCGTCGTCAAAAAATACGCGGCTTGCCCAAAACTTTTCACAGCCGAAAACCGCGTCGGCAAAGTCTACAAACTTTGTACTTTCTTGACGCAGGCTTTCAGGTACAACGTCGCCTATAGCATTTCTGTATGGAATGCGGAAACATTGACCATGACCGAATGCCGTAACTTTGCCGTTTTCTTCAAGGTAGTGACAAGGCACTAAGCTTTTAACGTCGGCAGGAAGATTTTTATTTTTTACAAGACTTTCGAGTTGAGTCCGATTTAAAATGCCGCCTTTTATTTTGAAAAGATTAACGCCACGTCTGTTTCTGTCGTGTTCGTAAGATAAGCGTACGTCTTCCGGCAATTCAACGCGCTTGCTCCAATCTACATACTCAATTTTTACAAAACGAATTATTTGCTTGCCGTAATTTGTCGCGGCAATTTTTTCAGCGCGCGCAGTTTCAGTTAATCCCTTCAAGCTGTCTTTAAATTTTTCGTAAGCGTCCCTGTCAAGCAACTTAAAAGGTTTGTCTGCCCATTGGTTTCCCGTCAAAATGTATGCAATATTTTTATCCCATTTTATACGCGAATCTCTGTATCTGACTTCACCATATTGCGCTTGAAAATCTTTCATCATTATGTAATCGTTTTTGCGTTCCAAATTCGGCAACAGCGGCGCGATAAAATATTTGTTATCCTTAGTCTGAATCAGAAAACCTGCGCGAGCATTTTTGCCCTTTTCGCCTTCCATACGGCTTATATAAAGTGCGTGTAAATCTTCCATCCATTCCGGCATACCTTTAGGCGCCATAAGACAGCGGAAATAAATATGCTCGTCGTTAAAATCTTCGCCCTTGCGCTGGGAAGTCGTGACACCGCGAAAAGTCCCGCACGTTACAATTTTGAAAAGATTTTTGAACATACCGCGCAGAGAACTGCCGGGTATAATCGGCTTACCGAGCGGCGAAAAGCTTAACGCCGCGTCTTTGATATTGCCGCCGATAAACATAGGCGTCAACGTCTCAATGTCAAGCGCAATTTCTCCGCTGAAAGTTTCGCCGTCTGCAATATGCGATTTAAAGCTTGCAACGTCCGTGACTTCTGAAGGCAACGGTTTATCCGGCAGTGATACGAAGTTGTAAGGCGCGGTTGCAGCCTTGAACCAATCGACTTTAACTTCCTCTTCTACTTTTATGTCATAGAGTTTAGCCAAGTCTTCTAATGAATATCCTTTAGCCAATGTTCGCACCTTCTTCCGCAGGTTCAAGCGCTACAAAACGGCAGTCCGTGTAGCCGGAAAGCCCCGTGTTGTCGTCGCTGTCAATGTAATTTCGCGTTAAAAGCCCGTAGTACTTCGCGCCGTCTTTATCGCAGGGAATTTCCATGTAAAGCTTGCGTCCTCTGTCAAGCAGATTTATATAGCCGTCCGCCGCACTTAATCTTTCGCCCCAAAGACGCGCAAAACTGTCAACGTAAAAATTTCCTTTGCCTTCCACGTCTTTAATGTAGCGTCCGCTTAAAATATTTTCGCGGCGCTTAAGGTGAATTTCTTCGTTAGCGTTAAAAATTCTGCACTCAAGCCAATTCTCCGGCTTAGGCGAAGTCTTGTCGCGCAGATTAAGTTTGCCGCCGTCATAAATTCCCCAAACCACGCTTTGAATCTGCCACGCGATTAAAACTGCGCGGGAGTCATTAAACTTTTCGGCAAGAATTTTTTCAACGTCGCTAATAGTACAGGCGCAAGTTACGCGTTCCGATACAACCGCGCCTTCATTTAATGTCAAGCCGATTTTCTTTGCCAATTTCAAGCCGCTCATCTATTCATCACCACATTTCTTAAGCGTCTCGGCAAGCGCTGAAAGTTTTTTCGCATCGCCTTCAATAACCTTGCCGCCTTCGCCGAGTTTGTACGTTTCACCTTGAAATTTTATTTCTGCAGAAATGCCGCTAACCGTGCCGCGACCGATTGACTTTTCGCCGCCTATTGCAACATTGCCACACCAAAAATCGCGCAGTAAAAATAATGCCAATCCCGCTTCAAAATCTTTTGCATTGCGAATTTCAAAATGAATCGTAAGCGTAGGCTCGGAATTTTTCTGATAAACCGGCTTGGTAGTGAAAAGCGTTCCCTGCAACGTGCCGCCGGTGAATCTGTCAATCTTGTTACGCGTATGAGCAACCTCAGCAACTTTTTTCGGCGCGATATAACTTTCAGCTACAATAAAGCGGCTTTTAATTTTTTCGCCGGAGTCTTTGGAAGTGCCCATAAGATTTTCAAGTTTAGCGGCGTCCAATTTCAAAGTGCGGAAAATTTTTTCTGCGCGGTGGCGGAAAATGCCTTTCAAGCTTGTACCCGGTATCACGAAGTCGTTTTGACTTCTCAAGCTTACGGCGGAAATTTTTTGTTTCTTATCATCAGCGCTGACTTGGTAGTTGCGGATAATGAATGACGAATTGAATTTAAACTGCGCGTCAACAATGAAGTCGGCGGGATTTTCGGAAATTGTTTTTGCGGCAGGTTTAATCTGCGAAGACGCCGGTTTATCGGTAAGCCACGCGGCAACGTCCTTTTTATTACGGAAATCGTAAAAGTCAGCAGTAAGATTTTCAACCTGCGTCAAGCCGAAACCTTTTGCAGTGAGTGCGCCTAATCTTATGCCGTGTTGCAATTTTACAATCAATTCGGAAACAAAATCTGTAACATTTTCCAATGTGTAATTCGTGGCGTCAAATTTCTCGGCGTCAACGTTACCGCCGCGCAGATTTATCAAAATGCGAAGATCGCCCTTTGCACCTCTGTCAATCGCTTCATAATCGTACTTGGCGCCGTCAATGCCGGTACCTGTCAAGCCGTCAATGCTTACGCCGTCACGCGAAGTTATTTTACCGTTTTTAAGCTCTATGTCGTCAATCTGAATGGCGCTTTGAAAATTTTTCGCGTCGCCGAAAATTTTTGCAACGGTTTTAGGTTCAATGCCTGTCATATATTCGCGCAGGACGCCGCAAAGCGACGTACCGGGTATGAACGGAATAGCGTTTTGATTTTTTAAAACGTGAATGTCTTTTTTATTTTCGGACGTTTCGCCTTCGCCGTCACCTATTAAAAGCGGCGATTCCAACACCAAATCGCCCTTGATTAAAATTTTGCCGATAATGCTTGCCGTATTCATCTGTCACCGCCTCCTTTCGCAGTAGCCGCCGCTTTACGTGCAACGCGGAAATAATTTCGCAGGTACTCAAAAGAAAATTTATCTGCATGCTCGGCTTTATTGAAAGGTATATCTTTGAACAGAGCCTGACGCTTTTTGTCATCGCGTACCAAATCTTTTTTCAAATCACGGCTTTCAAAAGGCATTGGCGCATTGCCGATCAACACGTCTAAAAATTTTTGGTCGTTCGCCATAGTAAATTTTTTTAAGTTATCTTCAAACTGCGTACTGCCGCGACTTTCCTCCGTGTTTTTGGACGCGTTTATTTCAATTTCAAGCCGCGCTTTAAAATTTTCGCGGAATTTTTCCCTGTCGACGCTTGCAAGAATATTTTCAAGGCGTGAAAAGAAATGCGTATAGTTGCCGCCGCGCAGTTGGGGACGTAATTTTTCGCCGTCTTCATTGGCGTAAATTCTAATCTGCTCCAACGCCTTTGCAAGTAAAATTCCCTGCGCAACCTTAAGCGTTTCGGCGGAAAGTTTAATCTGCGCGGAAGATTGATTTTTATCGGACGGCTTGTCATACGGCGGCTTATCAAGAGTAAAATTGTTCGCCTTCCAAATGCGTACCTGACCAAAACCTTCTTCTCTGCGCGTACCAAAACCGCTGTAAATTTTTTCGCCGAGTATGTCTAAATATTTTTTCTGCAAATTATCGGCTTTAAGTTCAAAAACCGTACCGGCGGCAAGGGCTTGAACGCGGGGGCGTTTCATTGTCCAAGTGACTACAAAATTTTCCACTTCGACGCTTGCAGAAAAAATTTCGCCTATAGAAAATATCTCACTGCCGCACGCCGTATTTAAAGCGTCTACAACTTCCGTCTTCAAAATATCAGCCGCGCCTAAAAAATTATCTTCGGCAGGGATTAGCGGAGTGTCAAGGCGTAAATAAATCGAGCCTTCAATTTTCGGCGACTCAATTTTTTGTATCGTGTCAAAGGTAATGCGGCACTTGCCGTACTGCGTGAATTTGGATCGACCCAAATGTATCACGAAAGAATTTTTCTGCAGATTAAGCGCCTTTGAAAGTTTTTCCAAATCGTCTTTAGTGCCGAGAATCATTCCGCAAAAAGTTTGACCCTCTTCCAATGCCTCGTAGTTGTAAATGTGCCCGAGTTCACTTTTGCCGGTGATTCGCTCCTGTTCGTCACTGCGCGACATATGCATAAAAATATTTTTATCGACGGACGCCTTGTAAATTTTTTCGCCGACGTTTACGCCGTACCCGCGCAGATTTTTATAACCCGGCGGCGTCTTTGTGACTTTCAGCAGGTCTTGAACGTCTTTTTCATTGTCGGTACCTTTCTTGCCGCTCTGCAGTGACAAAGGCAAAATAAAAGTGCGCTTGCCGAGAAGTTCGGGATTGGCAATCGCCGTAAAAAAGATTTCTAAACGCCGCGTCTTCGTGCGCACCGTTGCCTAAATTTTTTAATTCAACATAACGCGATGCCAATACGCCGCGAATTATTGAGCCGCTTATTTCGTCGTGGCTCTTCGTCATTATCGTGGTGTTACTGCCTGCAGATATGACAACCGGCGATAACGTTTCAATCGAAAATTTTAATTCGTACATTGTCACACCGCCTTTTTCAAAAATTTTGCTATGATATCCGTCGCAGAAATTTTATCACACGTCGCGGTACATGTTATGTGACCGAAACCGCGATTTCTCTTTGTACCGGCGGCAGACAAATTTTTCAGTGCCAACGCGATTAAATTTAAAACGCGGTTACTTGAGTTAAGCACGGTGACTGTACCGAAAAATTCAACATCAACACCTGCATTAAGGACGCGCAGATTTCTAAGCGAGCCGTCAACTACAATGCCGTCTTTTAACTGCGTTTGATAGCGTACTGAACTGTAAGAGTTCAAAATATCAGCGGGTGAAAAGACTTCAGGATATTTTTTCTGCAGGTATTTCCACTCGTCGCAGTTTTTTTGATAATCTTTTAGATAAAAATTCGGTACGATAATTTGAACGTCGGAGACATTGCCGGTATCGTCTGAATTTCTGTTAAAAATTTTTTCGGGATTTGCCAAATTTTTTGTGTCGATACCCGCCAATTCGCACATTTCAAAAACTTCAACGGCGCTTTCATAGAGCAAGCCTTTAAATCTTTTGGCAGGGAAGTACGGAAAACCCAATGCGTCGTGAACAATTTCCGAATCCAAATTTACGTCGGCTTGACCGGATCCCAAATGAATC
>CAJOKY010000097.1 GCA_905235425.1 uncultured Selenomonadaceae bacterium | reverse complement strand
ATGCCGATTGGCGACGATAATTTTTTCAATGCCACGCGATTTTAAATGTTGTGCGGTAAGTTGAGCCATTTTACCTGCGCCGAAAATTAATGCACTGCGATTTTTCAAGCCGTCCAATTTTTTTGCGGCAAGGTCAACAGCGGCGGAGCTTATCGACACGGAATTATAGGCAATGCGCGTATCGGTGCGAACAAGCTTGCCGACGGCAATGGCTTTATTGAACAGCGTATTTAAAACGGTGCTGGTAGTTCCGGCGGATTTCGCGATAGTGTAGGCGTCTTTCACCTGCGACAAAATTTGCCCTTCGCCTAATATAAGTGAATCCAAACTGGACGCCACATTAAAAAGGTGCCGAATGCAATTTTCACCTTCGTATTCGTACAAAAAATTTTCAACGACGCCGCCGGTTAAATCGTTAAAAAAATTTTTAATACCGTCATCGTCATTTGTCGAAGTAACCGCGTAAATTTCTGTGCGGTTACACGTTGATAAAATAACCGCCTCCGAAATATTTTCGTAGCCGTCTAAATTTTCAAGTCCCAAATGTATGGCGTCTTTGTTGACGGAAAATTTTTCGCGAATTTCAACCGGCGCGGTTTTGTAGTTCAATCCCAAAATTTTAAGTTGCATTTAGGCTCCTTTAGTGAGTAGTGAGTAGTCAGTAGTGAGTAGTCAGTAGTGAGTAGTCAGTAGTGAGTAGTCTAAAAGCTAACGGCTAAAAGCTACCGGCTAATAGCTAACAGCTAACCGCTAACAGCTAACCCCTAATCTCGGTAATGCGAATTTTTGCAATACGCGCCCCGTCCATTTTCAAAACTTCAAAACGCAAGCCGTTCCAATCGTACTTCTCTCCGACCTTCGGAATGTAGCCGAAAAGCGAAGTGACAAAGCCGCCCATTGTCTGAAAATATTCGTGTTCCTCGCCGGGCAACGTTTCAAAGTTAAATCTGCTTTTAAAATCGTCAATATCGCAAAGTCCTTCGACAAGGTACGCGTCATCTTTCTGTACAATCTGCTTTTCGTGCGGCTGTTCAACGTCTTTTGTACCGACAATTTCACCCGCAATATCATCAAGCGTAACAATGCCGATAACGCCGCCGTATTCGTCATTAACAATCGCGGCAGAATCCCCGCTCGCCTTAAAGCGCTCAACCAATCTAAAAATATCCATTGTACGCGGTACGAATACCGGCTTTTTCAAAAGTGCGTTTAAATCAATTTTTTCATTAGGCTTGAGATTTAAAACGGCGTCCAATAAATCCTTCGCATAAATCACGCCGCGAAATTCATCAAGACTGCCCTCACCTGCAGGAAAAATCGTCTGATTAGTTTCACGAACAATTTTCAAATTGCGTTCAATGTCATCAGTAATATCAAGCCAACGCATATGTATTCGCGGCGTCATCAGTGCGTAGGCGGTCTCGTCGCTAAGGTGAAAAATTTTATCCACTGCCTCGCGTTCAAATTCGGCAAAAGTGCCGTCTTCCGTGCCTTGCTCAATTAAATCCTTCACTTCATCTTCCGTGACAGTATCTGTAGTTTCGGGATTCATACCCAGTAGCATCATAACGCCTGCAGAAATTTTATCGAACAAAAAAACTATCGGCGTCATAAGCAACACGAAGACATTTATACTTTTGTGGTGATTGAGTAAAAAATTTTCCGGCGCTTGTTGTGCCGCGCGTGAAGGTAAAAAATTTCCGAATAAAAGCATTATGAAAATCACGCCGACTAATGAAATTACCAATACAATAATTTCTGCACCGGTCAAAAAATTTATGTGGTCTAAAAGTAAATTTGCAATAAAAAATGAAGATAAGCCGGATAAAATTCCCGTGACGGTTACGCCAATCTGCGCGGTAGAAAGTGCATTGGTCGGCGATTCAAAAATTTTCAATGCGGCTTCGGCATCTTTATTGCCGTCCTGCGACATTTTTTCCAATCTGCCGTGCCGTCCTTCATTAAGCGCCGTTTCCATTAACGAAAAATAACCGCTCATCATCGCCAAAAACATTATCAGCGCGAGCGGTAAAATTAAGGCGGTCAAAATTATTCCTCCGAATTTAATTTAAAATTTTGTTGATATTTTAAATTGATATTCCTTTATCGGCAAGTCTTTTTTATTTTTTTCCAAACTAAAACAGGTACTCTGCGCGAGTACCTGATATTTTTATTAATTGATAGTCACTAATTCTACATTCTCAATTCTTAATTCTTAATTCAATCATCTGCCGCCGTGTGCGTACACCGACGCCGCCGCCATCGCGATATCTTCAGAATTTATGCCGGCGGGAACATAGAGGAAAATTCTATCCGAAATCATACGAACCGAACCGTCCGATGCATAGCATACACCGTTAATGAAATCGCAAATTCTGCGTTGCTCGGCGTCTTCAAGCTCTTCATAATTTACAATGGCGGCTTTTCTGCTCAAAATATCATCGGCAACCGCGCAGACTTGACTGCCATTTATGGAATGATAAATTTTTACGGAAAATTCGGGGGACTTGACGATTTTCAATCCGGGGTTATCCGTCGTCTCAGATGAAACCGCAGGCGCAGGATTTTCATACGCAGAATAACGCTTGCCGCCTACCGACATTGTACCGTTTTCAGCCGTATTCATTGCTACGTATGTTGCACCGCCGCCACCTGCCGCCGCCACGCGTTTTACTTCCTTCATAGCCGGAACTTGTTGCGCCTTGCTTTCGGCAACTTTTGCCGCTTGCTTTTTCTCTTCTGCCAATTCTTCCTCTTCCGTAGGCTCTAACGGCATTATCAAATCAGTAAGCTTTCTTGCCCAATCCATAATAATCATAATTTCATCAAATTTGCACGAAACAAATTTGATTTTTCACCTCCGTAAAAATAAATTCCGCAATTTTTTTGTCTGTATCAGATTATTTTCTTTACAAATCACTATCAGCTAGCGGCTACCAGCTAATTTCTACTCTATATCGATTGACGATATTGTACCAACTCTTTTGTAATTTGTAAAGGATTTTTTCAAGTTATTTTCATAAAAGTTTTTTTTACTGCCGAAAAATTTTTTTGCTGATAACAAAAAAAGTCCACTACGATGAGTGAACTTTGGCAAAACGATTATGAAATTGAGTTTACTTTTAACGTGAGCTTAGATTTTTTACGTGCCGCCGCATTTTTATGAATGGTGTTGTTGGCGGCAGCCTGGTCTATGGCTTTATGGGCAGCCGGCAAAAGTTTTTGGGCTTCGGCGGCGTCATTGTTTGCGATTGCCGCAAGTACCAGCTTTTGAGCCTTTTTTATACGAGTTTTTTCAAAAACATTACGCTCATGGCGTTTTGCATCAAGTTTTACGCTTTTTTTCGACGATTTAATATTCGGCAAAAATATTTCCTCCTTTATTTTAATAGCACGCAGTTTAGCACAGCTTAACTAAAATTGCAAGCAAAAATTTTAACGCTTTACGTAGGAAATTGCAAGGATTTATTCTTGAGGGGTAATTGCGGTGTTTTAATATTTTGTGGACAAAAATTAATGTTTATGAAATAATTTATACGAAATATCGATTATCAGTTCGGAATTAATTTTTTAGTGAAGGAGAATTGGCATGGCTAAGAATAATGACGCGGTAAAAGTTGCCTGTGAAAATCGAAAGGCTCGACACGATTATTTTATACACGAAACATACGAGGCGGGAATTGAGCTTAAGGGGACGGAGGTTAAAAGTCTTCGCGCCGGTAAAGCTAATCTGCGCGACAGTTACGCAGAAGTAAAGGACGGTGAAATTTTCGTTGAACATATGCATATAAGCCCCTACGAACAGGGAAATATTTTTAATCACGATCCATTACGCCGCCGCCGCCTGCTTATGCATAAAAAAGAAATTTTAAAACTTTTTTCTAAGACGAGAGAAAAAGGATTTACGCTGATTCCGTTGAAAATTTACTTTAAAAAGGGACGTGCAAAATTGGAATTAGCTCTTGCAAGTGGTAAACATAATTATGATAAACGCGCGGCACTTGCAGAAAAATCTGCCAAACGCGACATTGAACGCGCTATGAAAGTTAGGGATTAGGGATCAGGGATTAGGGATCAGGGATTAGCTAACAGATAACAGCTAACCGCTAACATCTATCAAGGAGGGATTTTTAATGACCGATGCAGAAAAAAATAAATGTCACGCAATAATACATTCCCACGCAGTAATGGCGGCGGCAGGTAACGCCTTGCCACTTCCCGGTACGGGACTTGCCGCAGATACAATCACCATGACAACTATGGCAATGGCTCTTGCCAGTGCGCTTGGCGGTTCAATCACCGAATCAGTGGCGCGGAATATGGCTATTAACGCTATTGTCGCGGCGGTTAAAAAAAATGCCGTCAAAACTTTTGTCAAGGAAGCATCAAAAATTATTCCCTTCGTCGGTCAAATAGTTTCTCCCGCAATAAGCGTCGCAATGCTTGAATCCGCCGGTTGGTCTTTGGCTAATCAGCTTGACGCAGAAAGACCACCTCATTTATGCGGCACTGAAGATATTAAATTACTCGGCAACGGTTAATTGACAAGGCAGGTGAAAATTTTTTATGGAACTTCGCAAAGGTCAAAAAATTTCGCTTAATGAAAAAGCTGTCACGCTTAAGTTTGAAAGAAATTCCGGCGCATTGGATATCGACACTTCGGCTTTTCTTCTCGGCGTGAACGGTAAAGCGGCGGGAGATGAAGATTTTGTTTGCTACGGCAACTCTTCTCATAACTCGGCAAGCGTCATTTACCAAGACGACGGCTCGCTTTTCGTAAATCTTGAAAAAATTCCGCGCAGTATTGAAAAAATCGCGATAACTGCTACAATTTACGATGCAGACAAACGCAGGCAAAATTTCAGCCAAGTTAAAAATTCCGTGTTACGCCTGAAAGGCGCTAACGGTTATGATGTTGCGACATTTAAGCTTGAAAATTTCACTGTCGAAACGGCGATTGTACTCGGCGAAATTTATCGGCATAAAGGCGCGTGGAAGTTTAACGCTACCGGCGCGGGATTCAGCGGAGGTCTTGCCGCTCTTTGTAAAAATTTCGGCATTGACGTAAGCGACGAAATGTCCGCACCGCCGGAAGTTGCACCGCCTCCGCCGCCGAAAAAAATTGAAACGCGACGCGATAAGCCGCCTAAAAAAACTGCGCCGCCTTTAAAAATTCCGCCGCCGAATACCAATCCACCTGCGCAGGAACGTCCGCCGAAAAAGATTGAACTGAAAAAAGGTCAGAAAGTTAGTCTCGTCAAGCGCGACAATAAACCACTCGGCGAAATTGTTATTAATTTGAATTGGTCACAACCTTCACAGCAATCACGCGGCTTTTTCGACAACATTTTCGGCAGTAAAGGCATTGATTTAGATTTATGTTGCCTTTACGAATTGCAGGACGGCGAAATTGGCGCTGTGCAAGCTTTAGGCAGGCTTTTCGGCAATTTGAATTATGCGCCCTACATTGAGCTTGACGGCGACGACAGAACCGGCGCAATTTCAGAAGGTGAAAACCTGCGCGTCAATGGAAAATATATTGATAAGATTAAACGCATTTTAATTTATACTTTCATTTATGAAGGCGCGGCGAATTGGGAAGAGGCTCGCGGCGTTGTCACCGTGAAATGTCCCGGCAGTCCCGAACTTGTCGTAAGAATGGACGAATACGGCTCCAAACTTCATACCTGCGCGATAGCTCTTCTTGAAAATGTCGGCGGCACGTTAAGCGTTGAAAAGGTTATCCAATTCTACCGCGATTCTAAAGAAATGGACGAGGCTTTTGATTGGGGCTTGAAATGGACTGTCGGCAAGAAGGATTAAATTATGAGTGTTGCTTATTGGATGAAAAATGAAAATGTCGAAGTCAACGCCGATATAAAATTTCACGGCGATGTTATGTCAAGGCTAGTTAATCTTATGGATGCCGGCGGCAATTTGTTGGAGTGGATCGATGAATTTTTGGCAGCAACTACTATCACTTATGAAAAAATTTTTTTATACAATGATTACCGTATTTACGCTGATTCCTTCAATGATTTACAAGTTAAAGCTCTCGTAGTTGCTAAGGAACTTGGACTTGGCTCTACAACACTTAGATTTGTTGACGGCGTTGTAATTGCCGCAAATTCTTGCAGTGACGTACAATCACCCGGCATTTCGGCTGTCACAATTCCCAAAGGCATTTACTTTCCTTCTGAAAACGTTGCCAATAATCCTGCAAAACTTTTCTTTGCAGTGGCTTATCCTATGGACGGCAGTCAAGGACAACTTAAGCTGGCATATGAACTGGAAACAATGCTTGAGGACGCCGAATTTAAAGACGCGCTGATTAATGCGAAGTCTGCCGAAGATTTTATAAAATTTATTAACGATAAAGAAAACGGAAATTTTTCTGCGCTGTCTGTCACGGCTACCAACATTATCGCAAGCCTTAACGCAGGTACGCAGAAAAAATCTCCGCAAAATAATAATTCAACTCAAAGAAAGAGAGGGTCTTCAATGGCTATCAGTTTAAGAAAGGGTCAAAAGGTTGACTTGACAAAAGGTACTAACCTTACGAAAATTTTGGTAGGGCTCGGCTGGAAAGAAAACAAGTACGACGGCGGTTACGACTTCGACTTGGACGCGGCGGCGTTTTTGCTCGGCGCTAACGGCAAAGTCAATTCCGATGACGATTTTGTTTTCTACAACAACCTTAAGCATGTAAGCGGCTCTGTTGAACATATGGGCGATGAACTCAAGGGCGGCAGTGACGGTGCAGAAGAGGATCAAGAGCAAATTAAAATTGACCTCGCAAAAGTTCCGGAGAATGTCGAAAAAATCGACTTCACCGTTACGATTTACGAGGCTGATGAACGCAAGCAGACTTTTGGTCAAGTAACTGATGCATATATTCGCGTAGTTGACGATGCAACCGGCAAGGAATTGATTCGTTATGATTTGGGCGAAGATTTTTCAGTTGAAACTGCCGTAGTTGTCGGCGAAATTTACCGCAATAAGGGCGAATGGAAATTTAACGCCATAGGTTCCGGTTTCAGCGGCGGTCTTGCGGCATTGGGCAGAAATTTCGGCGTAAATGTTTAGTTAGGGAACAGGGAGCAGGGATTAGTCTAAAAGCTAACAGCTAAAAGCTAATCGCTAAAAGCTAACAGCTAACAGCTACTAACTCTTAATCATTAACAAAAGTTGGTTACGCATTTCCATAATCGGTTTGTAAATCGCCGCATAGTCGGCGGTTTTTTTTGCGCGGAGCATTTCAGTCATTTCAGAAAGCGGCTTGTAAATCGGAGTCAACGCCAAATTTCCAAGTACGCCCTTAAGCGCATGAGCCGCCTCAAATGCCTCGTCCAAATTATTTTCGCTAATAGCCTTTTCAAGTTTTTCAAAGCTGTCGTTGGAAAGTCCCATTGTTATCATACGAAAATAGAAAGTCTCCTTATTCATGCAACGGGTAAGACCTTCCTTAGTATCGACGCCAAATTCTTGAAGTTTTTCAGCTCTTATACTTAAAGCATGCTCCATTAGACTTATTTTTATTTGAGGAATTTTGGCTAATATTAATTCTAGATCAGTTTGCTTGAAAGTTTGCAAGGCATCTAGAATTGTTCCTGTATCTTTAGATAATATACTTTCTTTTTTTATTAAAATTGAGCCTAGACATAAATGAATTAAATATTCTTCTTTTACTTCATTACAAATAAAATTATCCCATAATTTTAAAGTTATTTCAAATTCAAATTCTTGAGAAAAAAACACAGTATACCATTTGAAAAGAAACATATAAATATCAATTTTCATATTATTTAAATTTAAAAATAATTCACTATCAATAATATATAATAAATATTTAATATAATTAATGATATTTTTTATTCCTTTATCTGATCTATCTTTCTCTTGATTATAAATATCTTTAAAATTATGAAGAAGTAATTCAAAACAAAAAAATGTGTCTTCTTCTGCAAATAAATTAAAATATGGATTTTCATCTTGAGAAAAAACATAAAATAAATTTGCAATAATTAAATTAAATCCTTGTACATATGCTATTTCTGGGTATTTTTTGGAATATATAAATAATAATCTTTTTAAAATATCACAATTTGTTTCTTTTTTATTATTTTTTGATTTCTCTTGAAAAAATGTTATTTCTGGATATGTTCTTTTCATATCTTTTTCAATAAGTTCTAATATTTTATTATCTTGATAAAAATAATTCATTTTATTATCAGATAGAATATCAATAGATGGAGATAATTTTTTTTTTAAATTTTTTGATGTTGTTAAATATGTATCTTTAATATCTTGGTATTCATCTCTTTTTTTATC
>CAJOKY010000096.1 GCA_905235425.1 uncultured Selenomonadaceae bacterium | reverse complement strand
ATTGCCGCCGGACGTTACGACGGAAAAAAAGTTGACGGCGGGAAATTTTGAATACGAAGTCAAAAATATTTCGCGCGAATACTTTTTAGATAAACCTTTTAACGAGGCGAATTTTTTTCTTGCCGCAACAATGATAGCCGTTGCAAAATTTATCAACGCCGAAAGTTCCATTATTAGCTGGGTACATAACGGCAGGACTACCGCGCAGGAACTCCGATTAATGGGTCTTCTTATTGAACAAATTCCCATTGCGTGGGATTTTTCGCAAGATTGTACCGTAGCAGAATTTTTGAACGGCATTGAGAAAAAAGTTGATGAGGGTCTTGAGAATATCAAAAGTTTGGATATTATCTACAACAAAAGATTGGAAGATAACCTAATCACTTTTATTTTTCAGAAACGTAATTTTGGATTCGGCAGCGGTTACAAAATTGCCGGAACAAAAGTTGACGTGGTAGAACAGCCGGAAGATGAATATTCTGCCGCCGAAAATTGCCTTGATATTGAGGTTAATCTCTGCGACGAAGACAAATATATAATTGCCGTTGACTACGACAAGAGCATTTATACAGAGGAGACAATAAAAAAATTTGCAAAATCACTTGATGAAATGATTCTGCAAATGCAAGATACAACGCAATTTGTTTCAAAAATTTTAAAATAATGTACGCGGCAATTATACAAGCATTTCGTCACCTTGACCGCGTGCAATGACGATATCGCCTTTGTCTTCAAGCGTACGAATAATGTTGACGACTTTCATTTGTGCTTCTTCAACGTCACGAATCTTAACCGGTCCCATGTACTCCAATTCTTCACGCAACATATCGGCGGCGCGTTTTGACATATTCTTGTAAATTTTTTCTGCGACTTCCTGCGGCGTAGCCTTCATTGCAAGTGACAAATCCTTTGTATCGACTTCGCGCAGTACCATTTGCAGGGAGCGGTCGTCCAAAAGTACGATATCCTCGAATACGAACATAAGCTTTTTGATTTCGTCGGCAAGTTCGGGGTTGTCCATTTCCAAAGTTTCGATAATGGCTTTTTCTGTGGTACGGTCGACGCGGTTCAAAACTTCGACAACTGCAGGAATACCGCCGGCAGTGGTAAAATCTTGATTGAGCATTGCAGACAATTTCTTTTCCAAAACGCGTTCGACTTCACGAATTATATCCGGCGAAGTTCTATCCATCATAGCGATGCGTTTTGCAACGTCGGCTTGTGATTCCGGCGGCAGACCGCTCATGACGATAGCGGCTTGGTCGGGTTCAAGGTACGCCATGACAAGCGCGATAGTTTGAGGGTGTTCATTCTGCAAAAATGTCATAAGCTGTGAAGGATCTGTTTTGCGTAGGAAGTCAAAAGGACGTACCTGCAAACTGGTAGTCAAGCGGTTCAAAATATCCATAGCGCGGTCGGAGCCGAGAGCTTTTTCCAAAACATTCTGCGCGTATTCAAGACCGCCGGTAGAAATGTAATCGCTGGCCATAGCCATTTGGTAAAATTCGGAAATAACCTCTGCCTTTTGTTCGGCGCTTACCTGTTTGTTATTTGCAATTTCCAGCGTGATGCTTTCTATTTCGTCATCATCCATATGTTCAAAAAGTTTAGCGGCGTATTCGCCACCAATGGCGATAAAAAATACAGCCGCTTTTTCGTGCGCCGTCATTTCGCGCGGTTCGCCATACATATCGGCTCCCATTGCCATAAAAAATTCCTCCTTTAGTAAGTAGTCAGTAGTGAGTAGTTAGTAGTGATTAGTGAGTAGTCAGTAGTCAGTAGTGATTAGTGAGTAGTAAGTAGTAGCTGTTCCCTAATCCCTGCTCCCTGTTCCCTAAAATTCCCTGTTCCCTAAAATTCCCTGCTAATCAAAAAAATTAAGGATTAGGGTCAAGGCAGAAATTTTTAATCCCTATTCCCTAATCCATAATCCCTCAAAATTTTATTCGTCTTCAGCAAGCCACGTTTTGATAAGCATTGCAACATCAGCAGGTTTTTCATCAATCATTCTAAGAATCGCCTGTTTCTCGTCGCGTTGCTGTCTTTCATTCGGCGTAAGTCCTTCATCTTCGATAAGGTCTTCCTCAATATCACGTGCGCGCTGTTCTTCTTCAATACGACGTTGTTTTTCTTCTTCTGCAATACGCGCTTCTTCTTCTGCACGTAACCTAGCCTCTTCGGCTTCACGCTCTTGACGTTTTTTGCGGCGGTACATCAGGAATCCGCCAAGCACCAGAGCGGAGAATAAGATTAAAGCTCCAAGTTCCATGTAAAGAATCCTGTCTTGACGTTTTTGTTCTGCCGCTTCTTCTGCCGCCTGTCTGTCGCGAACTTCAGTACTGAACGGCAAAGGTTCAACTGAAATTATGTCGCCGCGTGCTTCATTAATGCCTGCCGCAGATCTGACTACACGCATTAAATTTTCTTGCTGCGCCGTAGTCATGGTATCATTTACCAAAACTGCTACAGTTAATCGGCTAATTGCCCCCGGCGAAGAAACGATTTTCTGATTTTCTTCATTGACTTCGTAATTTTTAGTTGACTCTTTCCGCTCGTACTCGGCATTGGAATTTCTATTTTCCGCCACATAGCCCGGAATATTTCCTTGTACACCCGCAGGACCGCCGGGTTGATTGGAACGTCCGCTGTAAGTTTCACTTACGTCCTGTTGACTGCGAATAATTCCGCCTTCTTCAACTACCGGAGTAAAAGTCTGTCTGTCAATGTGTCTTTCGTCAAAATCAAGCTCAACGCTTACTCTGACAAATGCTTGACCGCGTCCCAATGAATTATCCAAAAGAGTTTGAATATTTTGCTGGATACTGTCACGTACGCGCTTTGTCATTTCAATTTGATTCAGCGCCTTTTGATTAGCTCGTAACTCTTTCGCGGCATCTTCAGTTTCGTTTTCGTTAAGGATATTACCTGCCTCATCAACAATAGTGATATTTTGCGGCGTGAGACCTTGAACGCTGTGCGCAACCAAATTGACAATGCCTTTTACTTCATCTTGAGTAAGTTGCGCGTCCTTCCTCAACATAAGCATAATTGACGCAGTGGCAGGCTTTTCATTTTTCTTGTAGAGACTGTCTTCCGGCAAGACAATGTGAACGCGGGCTTTTTGTACAACGTCAATTTGTTCAATCGTACGCGTCAATTCGCCCTGTAACGCTTGAATGTAGTTTACGCGGTTTTGAAATTCCGTAACACCAAGCTTGCTGTCGTCGAACAGTTCAAATCCCTTATTGCCGCGCGGCAGTCCGGCAGAGGCAAGCTCCAATCGAACATCATGCACTTGCGTTGCGGGAACAAAGACGGTAGTACCTCTTTTGTTTTCTTCAATACGATATTGAACGCCCGCCTCACGCAGATTGTTTACCACGTCGCCGGCGTCCTTTGTTTCAAGATTGGTGTAAAGCGGCACCATATCCGGTTTACTGCCGTACCAAAAACTGATCCCCAAAATTGCTGCCAATACAGCGATTATCGCGCCTATTGCAATAGCTCGCTGTGTCTTTGTGTACCTGTTCCACAGTTCCAGGAATCGCTCTTTCCAAGCTGCCAAATAAACTCAGTCCTTTCGAACAGCCTGTGTTTCAGCCTTCAGGCGCTTTCCCTTCCCTGTGCAAGATACCTGAAGCTTGATTCTTAAATTAAACCTGCATCCGCATAATTTCCTGATACGCGGAAGTAGCGCGGTTCCTCAACTGAAGTGTCAGTTGTAGCGCAATATCGGCTTTTTGCGCGGCAACTATGACTTGTGACACATCTTCAACCCTGCCTGCCGCCAACGCGGCATTCATTTTTTCGGATTCAAGTTGAAGTTCATTTGTCTTTTTTAGTGCGTCGGTTAAAAATTCGCCGAAACTTTTTACCGGTTCTTCTACTTTGTTTTCGCCCAAATGACTTTGCGCACTCATTTTTACAGGCGTCATTTCAAGCGGTGTTATCTCCATTACTTCACCCCTTCACAAACAAACTTTTCCGTCCCTTTTTTGAAAGAACTCTCCCAAAAAATTTGTAACCGTCGCTATTATAACACGTAACATTATAATTGCCAAAAGATTTTCGATAAAAATATTTGCAACGGTTTTATAAAAAATATGTAAATAATATGAAAGAATTATAAGCCACTAAATAATGTGGCGTCAAGAAAAATATAAGTGCAGAATAAATTTTTACGCGCCTATTTCCAATGCCTTTGATATCATCGCCTTAGCGGCGTTAATCGTGGTGGTATTAGCCTCGTAAGCACGGTGCGCGGTTATCATGTCTACCATTTCTGTAACAATGTTGACATTGGATTTTTCGACGTAACCTTCAGCATTGGCGTCGGGGTGACCCGGCTCGTATACAAGCGGACCTTGCTGTGGATCTTCCATAATTGCAACTGCGCGGACGCCTTCACCTACAGTTTTACTGGCGCCGGTAGCTTGCATTAAGGTTTTTTCAAAAGATTGCGGCGTACGATCGCGTGGTGAAAATACTGCGAAACGACGATGATAAGCGCCGCCGTTTTCAGTTCGCGTTGTATTGGCGTTTGCTATATTGTTTGAAATTAGATCCATACGAAGGCGTTCTGCTGTTAAGCCCGATGCCGCCGTATCGATTCCCATGAACATACCCATAAAATTTCTCCTTAGCTGTTAGCGGTTAGCGGTTAGCTTTTAGCTGTTAGGGGGTAGAGGGTAAGTGTTAGTAAAACTGCTCCCTGCTCCCTGATCCCTGTTCCCTAATTAGCGGTTAGCTGTTAGCTATTAGCTAATCCCTGCTCCCTATTCCCTGCTCCCTGCTTAGGTATTAGGCTAAAACCTAGAACCTAGAAGCTAGCACCTAGTACCTAGTACCTCTAGAAACTACCTGCTATCATTGACCACTTGTAATGACATTTCTAAGATTTGTAATGTACCCGCCGAGCTGTCTTGAAAGTGCGTTGAAATAAAGCTGATTTTTTGTAAGACTTGCCATTTCAATATCGATATCGACGTTATTTTCATCTTCACGCATAATTGTATCGTCATTTGCGACAATGGTAGGTTCGGCGTGAATAGGTTTAAGGTCGGCAGGTAAATGTTTGTCATTGGTACGAACAATTTTTAATTTACCGGCAGGCTCTTCATTGCCGTAAAGTTCCTTAGCCAAAAGTTTTTCAAATTCGACGCTTGAACTTCGGAAATTCGGCGTATTGACATTGGCGATATTATGCGAAATGACTTCCTGCCGCGTAGTTGCCGCCGTCAAGGCGCGTGGCAAGTAATTCCAATTCGGTGAGCTGAATACTTGATCAAGCAAAAAAATCACTCCCTTGAAAAATGTTTATGTATCTTGTATAAAATTTTTCAAATTCAATTTCTACAACAAAAAAATATTTCCTTCCCAAAATATTATTTAAATGGAAAGGAAATTTAGGGATTAGGGAGTAGGGATTAGGGAGTAGAGGGTAGGAGGTAGAGGGTAGGGGGTAGGTATTAACTACTCACTACTCACTATCTCACTACTCACTAATTCTTTTTGCCGAGTTCGTAAATCATTTTGGTAACTGCCTTGCAAAGTTTATCGGGGTCATGCCGTCCGGCGTCCGTAGCACTGATTAAATCGTATTTATAAATTCCCATACCGAGAGCGTTAATTTTATCTTCGTCCACTTCAACCGGCGTCGCACCGGTTATATCGCAAAATTCCTGCGGTACGGGCGTAGAGTTCACCAATACATAATCGATTACGCCTTTACCGGCATGGTCTAAAATCGCCTTAGCATGAGCGGACGCCGAATAATTATCAGTTTCGCCTGGTTGCGTCATTACGTTGCAGATATAAATTTTTATCGCCTTAGAATTTTTCAGCGCCTTTGCAACGCCGTCAACCAAAAGATTCGGCATTATACTTGTGTACAAACTGCCCGGACCTAAAATAATCGCGTCTGCATTTTCAATCGCCTCAAGTGCGGCGGGTACAGCCTCAACCTTACGCGGAAAAAGTTGTACACGCCTTATTTTTTTATGTGCTTCGGGAATTTGCGATTCACCTTCTACAACAGTGCCGTCAGTCATAACCGCATCAAGGCGTACAGATTCTTTGCTTGCAGGAATTACGCGACCTTTAACCGCCAAAACTTTTGACGACTCTTTAAGCGCTGTTTCCATATCGCCGGTAACTTCGTTCATTGCCGCGATAAATAAATTTCCGAAACTGTGACCTGCAAGCGCCGTATTGCCTTCAAAGCGATATTGAAAAAGTTTTTCCATGAGCGGCTCGGTGTCTGCCAACGCTACCAGACAATTTCGTAAATCGCCGGGCGGAATTATTCCCAACTCTTCACGTAACCTGCCGGAGCTGCCGCCGTCATCAGCAACTGTGACAACTGCTGAAATGTTGCTTGTAGAAGATTTTATTCCGCGCAGAAGTACCGATAAGCCGTGCCCGCCGCCTATTACCGTGACGGTAGGACCACGTCCCAATTTTCTTTCTTGATAAATTAAATCTATCAGTTTAGTAGACCTGTCGGGAATAATTACGGCGATAATTGAGCGAATTATTGAACGCGTAGAATACAGCATAATACAAAATCCGATTAGTACAATTACGATACCGACGGCAAGCAGTACGCCGTAGTTGTAACTGCCAATGAATATGTAAACCAGCCGAAAGATTTTTTCTTCGACACGTCCCAAGTATTCGTAGTTGAATACAAGCGCCATGCCGAAACTTACCATTAATACGCCGATTGCAAAGACGAAAAACCAGCGTTTCAGTTTTATGCCGGGATAAAACCATTTTAAAAGGTGCAGGACTTTCACGCTCCTTTAGGTTAGGGATTAGTAAGTAGTGAGTAGTGAGGTAGTGAGTAGGCTAAATGCTAACAGCTAACAGCTAATAGCTAATAGCTAATAGCTAAAACCTAAACTTCTCTGACGTCATTTTTCATCAAGTCGCGATGTTCCAAATTGACAGAATAACCCTTGCGCTTTAAAACTTCAAAAATATGTTTCGCAATGAAAACGCTCCTATGCATTCCGCCGGTACAACCTACCGCCAAAACAAGCTGGCTTTTTCCTTCACGTACATATTGCGGCGTAAGAAATTCTATCATCGGATCAAGGCGCTTTAAAAATTCCTGCGTGACAGATTTTTCTGCAATGTACGCGGCAACTTCCGGCACAGTGCCGCTTTTATGTCGCAGTGATTCAATATAAAAAGGATTCGGCAAAAATCTCACGTCCAAAACCATATCGGCATCAAGCGGCATTCCGTATTTAAAGCCGAAAGATAAAACCGAAATGCTCATTTCCGCGCCTTCGTGTATGCCGAAAAGCCGTTTAATTTTTTCGCGCAGATCTGCCTTATTCAAATTCGACGTGTCAATAATGTAAGTCGCCTTGCCGCGTACAGATTCAAGCCGCGTCCTTTCTTTAGACACACCGTCTGAAATTCGCGTTGCCGGTGCCATAGGGTGACTTCTGCGCGTCTCCTTGTAACGGCGGATAATTGTATCGTCGGAGGCGTCCATAAAAATTAATTCATAGTCGCGGTCGTTTTTATCCATATCTTCAAGCACTTGTATCAGCGTGTCGAAAAATTCTCTACTGCGTGTATCGACAACAAAGACCACGTGACTTACGGCATTGACGGCGTGCGCGCAGAGTTCAACAAATTTTGGAATTAAAATCGGCGGCAGGTTATCAACGCAAAAATATCCCAAGTCTTCAAGAAAACGGCAGACTTGAGTTTTGCCGCTGCCGCTCATGCCGGTTACGATAATGATTCGCGGCTTATCGGCTTGATTCTTGTCCGACGCCGCTTTTAACGTTTCTGTTTGTAAATTATCTTCCAATGGTATCACCTCGTTTGTTAGATTGTAGAGAGTAGATTGTAGGGGGTAGAGAGTAGCTTATAGATTATATCCGCGCGGCGTTATCATAAAATTTGACTTGACAAAGGTTTTAGAATTGCCGATTAAAACCAGCGTGAACATATTAATTTCTTCGCGCGTAAAATCTGCAAGCGTCGATATAACTTTCTTTTCGTCAAGGCGTCCGGCATTTGTCACGATACCGACCGGCGTCGAACCTGCGCGGCGTTCCAATAAAATTTTTTGCACTTCCTCAATATTTGTAACGCGGCTTTTACTTTTGGGATTGAACAGCGCAATTACAAAGTCACCCTCCGCCGCCAATGCCACGCGTTTTTTAATAAGTTCAAACGGCGTCAACCAATCACTTAAGCTGATAACTGCGAAGTCATGCATAAGCGGAGCACCGAGAATTGACGCCGCAGAATTTAACGCCGAAACTCCCGCCGCAACTTCAAATTTCGGTTGAATATTTTCCGGCAATTTCAAAATCATTTCCAGTA
>CAJOKY010000095.1 GCA_905235425.1 uncultured Selenomonadaceae bacterium | reverse complement strand
ACAAGTTTTGACTAATGAGATTTTGGAATGTCTTGTTTATCTTGAAATTTTGCGGCTTGAGGTAGGCTGTACGATTTTTCGTGTCGGCAAGTCAACCGTTTTTCAAATTGAACGCAGTGATTTAGGCGACAGAATTTATATCAATACCGCGCAGAATTTGGAAACTGCCGAATCGCAGGACGCCGCTTATTCGCCACTTCGCGCTATAAAAAATCTTTTTGCGCGTTGGGTTATCACGTCTGATGAAAACGCCGTAAATTCGGATGACGGAATTAAGGTGACAAATATTTTGGATTTTTTAACTAGTGAATAGAGAGTAGAGAGTAGAAGGTAGATAGTAGAAAACCTACTCTCTACCCTCTACCTCCTACCCTCTACCCTCTACCTCCTACCCTCTACAATCCAAGATACGCTTTCTGTTCTTCAGTCAAGCTGTCAATTCCAACGCCTATTGAATCCAATTTAATTTCTGCAATTTTCGTACTGATTTCGTCGGGGATAAGATAAACTTTATTTTCAAGTTTGGCGTGATTGTGAAGGATATGCGCAACGCTGAAAAATTGTACCGCAAAACTTAAATCCATAATTTCCGCAGGATGACCGTCACCTGACGCAAGATTTACAAGTCTGCCCTGTGCCAAAAGATAAATTTTTCTGCCGTCCTGTTGCAAAAATTCTTCAACATTGGCGCGAACGGTTTTTCTGCTTACGGATTGTGATTCAAGTTGCGGAATATTTACTTCAATGTCGAAATGCCCCGCGTTGCAGAGAATAGCGCCGCTCTTCATAAGCGGGAAATGTTCACCGGTGATAACGTCTTTGTTGCCGGTAACCGTCATAAAAATATCACCGATTTTCGCCGCCTCTGTCATCGGCATAACGCGGAAACCGTCAAATACCGCCTCAATCGCCTTAATCGGGTCAACTTCCGTAACAATGACATTTGCGCCGAGACCTTTTGCACGCATAGCCGCGCCCTTGCCGCACCAGCCGTAACCTGCAATGACGACATTTTTACCCGCCACTACAAGATTTGTAGCACGCATAACGCCTTCCCACGTCGATTGACCTGTACCGTAGCGGTTGTCAAACAAATATTTACAGTAAGCGTCATTAGCCGCGATAACGGGAAAAGCCAGTTCGCCGCGTTTTTCCAATGCACGCAGTCTGTGTACGCCGGTAGTAGTTTCTTCTGAGCCGCCTAAAATATTTTTCAGCGCGTCACGGCGTGTTGTATGTACCAAATTTGTGATATCGCCGCCGTCATCAATAATAAGCGTCGGTGCGAAGTCAACCGCTTTGTTCAGATATTCATTATATTCATCATCAGTGCAGGCGTGTTTAGCAAAAACAGTAATGCCGCGTTCGACAAGTGCGGCGGCAACGTCATCTTGTGTAGAAAGAGGATTACTGCCGGTTAAGACAACTTCAGCGCCGGCATTTTTAAAAACTTCTGCCATGTACGCCGTCTTAGCCTCAAGGTGAATTGTGATTGAAAGGCGTTGCCCTGCCAAAGGTTTTGTGTTTGAAAATTCTTTTTCGATTGCCGACATAACCGGCATAAAATTTTTTACCCAATTAATTTTGTCGTGACCTGAGGGTGCAAGTTTGATGTCTTTAATGATTGATTCCAAATTTATTATCCTTTCGTTAGTAAGTAGGGAGTAGATAGTAGATAGTAGATAGTAGGGAGTAGGTTGTAGGTTTTCTACCTTCTACCCTCTACCCTCTATTAACCTACATTAAAATTCAGCGGCGTGACTGAAACAAAGCCGTGATTCACCGCGTAAATATCAGTATCCTCTGCAACGTCCGAATCATAAATTTCACCTCGTATTTCAAAGAAAAATCTGCCTTCTTCGTCCGTAATACGTGCAAAAGGATTAATGTAGTCGCGTTTACCAAGCCGCGCTAATCTAAATTCGGCGTAACCTGCGCGATATTTTTTTGGAAAGTTTATATTGTTAAAAAACATTTCTTCGCGGCGCATACGTATCAAAAAATATTTGGCGGTCTCTTCAGCAACGCTTTCAAAAGAAATTTCAGACTGTACGTCAACCGAAACTGCAAGCGCGGGTATATCGTGCAATGCGCCTTCCAATGCCGCGCCTACCGTGCCGGAATATAAAACGTCCGTCGCAAGATTTGAACCGTGATTAATGCCGGAAATTACCGCGCAGATTTTTTTATCGGCGTCCATATCTTCAAGGTAAAATTTCACGCAGTCAGTAGGCGTGCCGTCAATCGTCCAAACTTCAAAGTCTGAATTGTCAAGGCGCTTATATTCCAATTTACGCCCCAAAGTAAGAGCGTGAGACATACCGCTTTGTTGGCGCATAGGTGCCGCGATAACCACTTCAAAATCTTTTTTCAAGGCGTGAGCCATTGCCCAAATTCCTTCGCCGTCAATGCCGTCATCATTGCTAAGTAAAATTTTCATTAAACCCCTCCTTGATTCAACATTATATCAGATTTTCGCAAAATAAAAAATCCCTTTAAGATTAAAGATTATCCTAAGGGAATTTTTATTTATAATTTTTTACGCATTGAAAATTTTTAAATACGTACAGAAAATTTTATTTCACTTTAACAACAATGTCCGCTTCATCTTCACCGACAATAACCGCGCCGCTGTCACGAAGAATGCCCTTTAACGTTTCCGATACGCCGTCTTCACCGATAACTGCCGCTTTCTTGCCTTTGAGCGCCGCCGAATCAGCCTCGCTGACAGAAATTTCATCGCCAATGCGAATTTCGGGAATGGGTTTATCTTCGACGTGAACGCTGCCTTCCATTAATTCGCCTGCGCCGTCGTCAAATTTAATGATAATGTGTCCAAGCGTACGAATGTTGCTGTGAACTTCGCCGCCGACTTTGATAATTTTAAATTCGCTGTCAGCAATTTTGAGAATGTCGCCGGGCTTAATCACGCCGTCAAGCTGATTGCCGCTGTGCAGTACCGAAAAGTCGCGAAGTTCCGGCAGTACCATTGAGTCATCAAACAAAACCATCATCTTGATAGCTTTAAAAAACTTAGCCGCATCGCCGCCGACGCCGACAATTTTCGTCTTGTAAAACTTTTTCGACATACAATAATCCTCCTTCAAAATTCAGAAATTTTTTTAACTTTTCATCTAAATTCGTCAAGCGGTTTATTTATCCTGCCGAAGTTTCAAACTGTGCAAGACAAAAATTTTTTCGTTACAGCTCATTCAAAATGTGACAAATTTTTTCTACGCACTCGGCGCGATTGTAATAAAAAATGTCGCCGCTCTTGCGTACCTTGACTTCAACCGAATTTGTATCTAAAGTTTTCGGACTTACCGTAACACGCAGAGGATATCCGATTAAATCGCAGTCTTTGAACTTCACGCCGGCGCGTTCCTGCCTGTCATCAAGCAACACGTCAACGCCTAAATTTTTCAGCTCATTATAAAGCTTTTCAGCATACTCAATCTGCGCGGCGTCCTTCGCATTGACAACGGCAATGACAATTTCAAAAGGCGCAATGGCACGCGTCCAAATAATGCCGTCCTTGTCGTTATTCTGTTCAATCGCCGCCGCCATAGTACGACCGACGCCGATACCGTAACAACCCATTTCAAAAAACTTTTCTTTACCGTTTTCATCAAGAAATGTCACATTCAGCGCCTTGCTGTACTTGTTGCCGAGAGTGAAAACTTGACCTACTTCAATGCCGCGCGTCATCTTCAAACTTTCGCCGCAATGCGGACAGGGGTCGCCTTCCTGCACCATACGAATATCGGCTACAATAATTTTTTTCGCGTCAAAATCTCTTTTCGGCGTGACGTTTATAAAGTGCGCGTCAATTTCATTTGCACCGGCTACGGCGTTGTACATTTCCATAACCGTAGCGTCGACAACGATAATCGCGCCGTCTTTCAAGCCAATCGGTGACATAAAGCCCGCGCAACCGCCAACTGCATTA
This sequence comes from uncultured Selenomonadaceae bacterium, assembly GCA_905235425.1. Lineage (GTDB taxonomy): Bacteria > Bacillota > Negativicutes > Selenomonadales > Selenomonadaceae > Quinella. The sequence continues at coordinate 4,562 of CAJOKY010000095.1, read as the reverse complement.
ATCGCTGACTCCTCCGACATATGAAGGTGCAACGCGCCGGTAGCGTTCAAAACTTTTATCTCGTTTACTTCGTGGTCGCCTCGTACAAAGGCAAGAATTAATTTGCCGTCATCATCTTGAAATGCTACGGCTTTAATCGTCTTTTCAATCGGCACATTGAGAAAATTTTTAACCATTTCAATCGTATGGCAATCAGGCGTTTTAACTTTTTCAAGCGATTTAAGTTCCTCGACTTCAGACGTGATAACCTTCAACTCGGCTTTTTCGTCACTTGCCGCGTAATCGCAATTTTCACAGTAGGCAATGGAAGATTCGCCGCTCGGTGCCAGTACGGTAAATTCGTGAGAATGACCTCCGCCAATCGCGCCGTTATCAGCCTCGACCGCACGGAATTTCAAGCCGCAACGCGTGAAAACTTTTGAATAGGCGTCGTACATTTTTTCGTAAGAAATATTCATACCTTCAACGTCTTTGTCGAAAGAATATAAATCCTTCATTACAAATTCACGACTGCGCATAAGACCGAAACGCGGACGAATTTCATCACGATATTTATTTTGAATTTGGTACAGCATAAGCGGCAGTTGCTTATATGAATTGACTTCGCCTCGAATTAACGTTGTAACCATTTCTTCATGCGTGGGACCTAAACAAAATTCTCTGCCGTGCCTGTCTTTTAAACGCATCATTTCATCGCCGTACACTGCCCAACGTCCTGATTCTTTCCAAATTTCGGCTGGTTGCGTTATCGGCATCATAATTTCTTGTCCGCCTTTAGCGTCCATTTCTTCACGTATTATTTGTGATATTTTTTTCATTACTCGCCACGCCAACGGTAAGTACGTGTACATTCCTCCTGCGGCTTTTCTTATTAATCCTGCTCTGAGCATAAGTTTATGGCTTAAAAGTTCGGCTTCTGCAGGCACTTCTCTAAGTGTCGGTGCGTAAAGTTCACTTGCTCGCATTTATATTTCACCTCAATTTAGCTTTTAGGGGTTAGGCGCTATCAGCTACAATCTACACTCTATCCCCTATCTTCTAAAATTATATAGTGTTTATGCGTCAATTGCAATTACACTGAAAATATTGCCTGAAGATTTTCGGTACCAAATTTATTTGAAATTCGTCAAGTTTAATTTCTTTTTTCATCATATACTTGTACATTTGAATACCTTCTTTCGGCTCAATAAAGTATACGAACAATATTTTACCCAGCACGTGATTTGTAAAAAAAATATCTTTATGGAATTTTTCAGATTTAATTTCTTGCCAAAGTTTATTCGAGTAGTAAGGGCGAATGAAAATGCGTTCATCATCAACTGCAATACCGGTAATTATGTGGTACAGTACAAAAAATTTTGCAGTAGGATTATCAGCCCAAATTTCAGCCGAATTTATAACAGAAACCCAAATCTTGCGATAATTTATAAAAAAATGTTCAGTGCGGATAATTCTTTTGTACATTGACTGGTATACTAAAACATTTTTATCACCGGAAATAATGATATCGTCGGCGTAGCGCGTATAAGTAGCGTCGATTGTAGCCACGAGGTTTTGAAATCTTTTATCCAAATTAGCACATACCAAATTAGAAAGTAAAGGGCTTGTCGGTGCGCCTTGCGGAATATGACCGTGATGAAAGCACCATTTAGAAATAATTTTTATTAATTTAGGCGGGACATTTCTTTTTTCCAATTCCTCCTTGACTCTGCAGACAAAAATAGTATCAAAGAAATCACGCAAATCGTAACGAATCACATATTTGTTGCCGATATGAGCTTTTGCATTATCAAGAATGGAAGTATCTTTTTGAAAAGCCTTCGCCGCGTCTGTAATTTCAAGTTTTAATTGTTTCAAAGCAGTTAAGATATCTTTTTGTACTTGCATAGTATGATTATCGGGAATAGAAATGAGCCTAATGCCGCCGCTTTTCTTAGGGATAACTTTCATAGAGTATTTAGGCGATTTATTTGTTTTATGAATAGATTTTATTAATTCATCAATATTAATTTCTTCCAAAATGTTCATCTCCTTGCAAAATACGGCGTATCAGCCGAAACATGACACGCCGTATTTGTCTTCCCCCCGATATCTTACCAGAGGGTTCTTTTCGTAACCTCATTTTCTTTCTTGTCCGATCCTCCGCCTGCCGAATGGCTGGCGACCGACTGTTGATTTCGCGTATTGGCTTTGCTTGCGGGAGCAGGAACCGTCATTTCGGTTACGAGTCTTAAGTTCCACCCTAAGTTGTCTTCCAAACCTAAGGTGGAGAAGTCCTGAATCGGACTAATTCTTCTCTAAAGATTCTTTAAAGACTAATATAATGTATCACTAAAAATTAGTAGCGTCAATAAATTCAATATGAAAAGTTTTTGGAAGGAAAAATTTTTATTTCAAAGAAATGTTAGTAAGTAGTTAGTAGTTAGTAGTGAGTATGGGATTTTGGAGGAAAATTTTTATGGAAATAAAAGCCGTGTTGACAATAGCCGGTTCAGACAGTTCCGGCGGTGCAGGTATTCAAGCCGACATTAAAACAATGCTTGCCAACGGCGTCTATGCCATGAGCGCCATAACCGCGTTGACGGCACAAAATACATTGGGCGTCCGCGCAGTTATGAACGTCACGCCGAAATTTTTGGCAGATCAACTTGATGCAATTTTTGAAGACATTGAACCTGCCGCAGTTAAAATCGGTATGGTTTCTTCCGCCGAATTAATCGAAGTCATCGCGCAGAAATTGATTTACTACCGCGCAAAAAATATCGTAGTGGATCCGGTAATGGTGGCAACGTCCGGTGCAAAGTTGATTGACGACGACGCCATTTGCGCGTTGACTGAAAACCTTTTTCCCATTGCAAAAATCATTACGCCGAATTTGCCTGAACTTGAAATTATAAGCGACGAAAAAATTACTTCATCAGAAGAAATTGAAAACTGCGCGGCTAAACTTTTTATACGTTACAAATGCGCAGTGCTTGCGAAGGGCGGACATGGACTTAATGACGCCAACGATTTACTTTGTGACGAGGACGGCTTTACTTGGTTCAAAGGCAAAAAAATTGACACAAAAAATATGCACGGCACAGGCTGTACATTAAGCTCGGCTATTGCGTCGAATTTGGCGAAGGGATTTAGCTTGAGTGACGCTGTAAGTGCGGCAAAGAAATATTTGACAGGCGCGCTAATGGCGGATTTAAACTTAGGGCATGGCAACGGTCCACTGAATCATGGGTATTTAGTAAGTAGTAAGTAGTCAGTAGTCAGTAGTGAGTAAGAGTCAGATTTAGGAGTATATTATGAACAAGAAAGAATATAATCCTTGCGGCGATTTGACAGGCAGGGAACGCGAAATTTGCGAAACGGCTGTTACAAGCTATTTTGATATGCCGTTTGTGCAGGTTATGCGAAATATCACGCTGGATGAAATTTCCTCTGCAAACATTGATGAAAATTTTTGCAACGCCGCCAAAATTACGGATTGGTCAAAGTGCAATTTAAATGACATTGAAAGGCAGGCTTGCATAGATTTTAATTCCGTGCAGTTTGAAACACTTTCGCCGTTGCAGATAGGTTTATTTAAATATTTGATTCACCTGCTTTATGAAAATCGCTACAATATTTTTTATAATAGGCTTGTAAACTTTTGTGCTGATGAAGGCATTAATTTGGACGATGACATAGAAAGAAAACTGGATCGAGCCGCGCAGGAAGGCGATTATTTTATGTCATTTAACACATTGACGGAAAATTTTAAGTGGACGCTTTTAAACGGAGGTAATTAATTTGGCAGAAAAAATTGTTCCCGATGCGCAAGACTGTTTTGTAAAACTTCAACAAGAACTTTCATTAAATTTTAATCAACAACGCGTGGCTCTGGTAAACCGCATTGTAAACACGCCGACAAAACGTTTTCCCGAAATTCATTTGGAGGAATGGTACCACGAATTATGGAAAATGTCGGCAGTAGCGATAACTGCAGGCGCACTCAATGAACAAGAAGAAAAAATCTGCGCGGACTTGTTTTCAATAGCGCAAAGTTCACCTTCGCCAAAAAGTCAGTACTGCGCATTGGCATTGGTGCTTTTCGGCAAAATTGAAGAGGCTGCAAAAATTTTCTCCAAAAAAACTTGGTCGAAACATTTAATAGAAGACTACACAACTTTTTTGAATTGGCGCAGTATAATTACAACCGCCCCCGACATAATCGGCAGGGCGCGAATTGACCATGACAGGCAGGCTAAAAATTTCCTTGAAAATAAATATTCCTACGTCATTGAACGTCACGCTAAAGACGTAATAAATAATAAAAATTGTCCAAAGGTCGCACCTAAGGACTGGCAAATTTTTTACGGCTGGCTACAAGGTGAAGAGAATTTGCCGCTTTTGGCGCGGTGTTGCTACAACAGCTTGAAAGAAAATGCCGGCGATTACAAAATAGTTTTCATTGACGAAAAAAATTATTTAGATTATGTTGAAATTCCGCAATATATTTTTGAGAAATACAAAGCCGGAAAAATGAAACCGGCACACTTTGCCGACGTTATCAGAATAAATCTTTTGGA
>CAJOKY010000094.1 GCA_905235425.1 uncultured Selenomonadaceae bacterium | reverse complement strand
ACTTGAAAGAATTATCGGTCGGGCTTGCCGCAAAGCCGCGCGTAAAATTGTCGAAGGGTATGAAGGTACTGTTTATGTCACGCTGAAAAATTTGAAAGACTTTTTAGGCAGACCAAAATTTTTACAGAATAAGGCGGAGAAAAAGCCGCAGGTCGGCGTTTCAACCGGCATGGCGTGGACAGAGGTAGGCGGCGACATTTTGCCTACTGAAGCCACCGTGCTTAAGGGTAAAGGCAAACTTTTGCTTACGGGGCATTTAGGCGACGTTATGCAAGAATCCGCGCAGGCGGCTTTAACGTACATTCGCAGTCGAAGTGACTTAATGCAACTTGACGACGATTTTTACGAGAAAACCGATATTCACGTACACGTGCCGGAAGGCGCAGTGCCTAAAGACGGTCCCAGCGCAGGTATCACTATGGCAACGGCTATGATATCTGCCTTGACAAAAAGGAAAGTTCGCAGTGATGTTGCCATGACGGGTGAAATTACTCTGCGCGGAAATGTCCTGCCAATCGGCGGCTTGAAGGAAAAAGTTTTGGCGGCGTATCGTGAAGGTATGCACACAATTATTTTGCCAAAAGAAAACGCACGCGATATCGAGGATATTCCCGAAAGCGTACGTGAGAATTTGAAATTTGTACCGGTTGAACATATGGACGAAGTTTTAAAAACAGCGTTAATGTCGTAGAAAAATGTTATTTAAAATTTTGGGACGTTCCAATTTTAAGGAGCGTCTTTTTTATTTTTTACGCAGTGCTACGGCATTTGCATGAGCGGTTAAACCTTCGGCGTCGGCAAGGTTTATAATGTCGTCGGCAACGTTCAAAAGGTCTTGCCGCGTGTATGAAATTAAGCTGCTGCGCTTGAAAAATGTTTCGACGTTTAACACTGAATAAAATTTAGCCGTGCCGCCGGTAGGAAGTACGTGGTTGGGACCGGCAAAATAATCGCCGAGCGGCTCAGGGGAATTTTCACCTGCAAAAATCGCACCGGCATTTTTTATTTTCGGCAGAAATTCAAACGGATTTTTCACCAAAAGTTCCAAATGCTCCGGCGCTGAAATATTGGCAAATTCCACCGCCTCATCAATGTTGCGTGCAACGATAATCAAGCCGTTATGTTCAATCGACGCGGCGGCAATTTCTCTGCGAGGCAGTTTTTCAAGTTGTGTCTTAACCTGCGCGGCAATTTCTTCAGCAAGTTTTATGTCGGTCGTAATTACGATACTGCAAGCCATAGGATCATGCTCGGCTTGGCTAAGCATATCTGCAGCGGCGTAAACGGGATTGGCGCTTTCATCGGCGATAATCAAAATTTCACTCGGCCCCGCCAACATATCAATATCGCAATGCCCGTAAACTTCCTTCTTAGCAAGCGTGACAAAGATATTGCCGGGCCCGGTAATTTTATTTACGCGCGGAATTGTCGACGTACCAAATGCCATAGCCGCAATAGCCTGAGCGCCGCCGATTTTGAAAATTTTATCGGCACCGGCAATTTTCGCCGCCATTAAAACGTAGGGATTAAGCTTGCCGCCCTTCGCCGGTACGCACATAATAATTTCACCGACACCGGCAACTTTGGCAGGTATCACGTTCATCAAGACGCTGGAAGGATAAGCCGCCGTACCGCCAGGAATGTACACGCCGACGCGTTCAAGCGGGATTATCGACTGTCCGAGTATTGAACCTTCGCCGCGATACGTTATCCATGATTTAGGCAACTGCTCCATATGGTAGCGTTTAATATTTGCGGCGGCGCGTTTAAGTGAGTCAAAAACTTTTTGGTCAACTTCACTTTCTGCGGCTGAAAATTCCGCGTCCGTAACCAAAAATTTATCAGCGCTTAAATCGGAGCCGTCAAATTTTTTAGTGAAATAAGTAATTGCCGCGTCACCGTTACCGCGTACTTCGTCGACGATTCTTTTCACAATATCCGCCGCGCTTAAATCTTTGCCGAAAATTTTTTTGTTGAAGTCACGAATTTTTTGCGGCAATTCCACTTCGTCAAAAGCTTTTTTGTGTAAAAGGTGTTCAATCTCATTGCGCCGTATTTCCGCGCTTTTTATAATTTTCATTTTAATTTCTCCTATCTAGTGGTTAGCGATTAGCGATTAGCTGTTAGCTGGTAAATATTAATGGCTAAAGGCTAATAGCTAAAGGCTAATAGCTAAAAGCTAAAAGCTACCTACTAATTTATGTGTCTGCGGAATTATTCTTACGTCCCGCAATTTTTTCAATGCCAACGCTTGAAAGTCTAAAACCTTTTTGGCAGAGGCGGCTTTTACATTTCCTGCAGGTGTCACCGGTTGCAAAATGAAAAGCGTATCTGCCGAATTTTCCGCGACAATTTCAACCGCCTTTAAAAATTCTTCACGCGACGTTTCAGCCGATATCACCGCCTTAACATACACGTCTTTTGTACGTGCGACGTTTAAAAATTCTTTATGCCGTTCAAATAAATTTACTCCCGTGACACTTGGAAATTTTATATCCATACTGATAATGTCAACCGCGTCTAAAATTTTTCGTAACTCGTCGGCAAGCGTGCCGTTTGTCTCCAAAAAAATTTTCACGTCATAAAATTTTTTCAGTGCGGCGGCAACGTCAAAAATAAATTCACCGTGTAAAAGCGGTTCACCGCCGGTAAAGCTTACTGAATGCGTCGGTACCTGCGCGCAGAAATTTTTCACGATATCGGCAACTTTTTCGGTGTCAACGGGATTTTTTATCTGCATAAATTCCATTGATCCGGCAGAAGTTTCAACGTTGCAAAAATCGGCGCGGCTAAAATTCGTGTCACAATAAGCACAGTGCAAATTGCAATCAGCCGTACGAATGAAAACCTGCCGACAGCCTAAATATTTGCCTTCACCCTGCGCGGAAGAAAAAATCTCAATTAAATTCATATTTTTATAATCACACCTGCCATATCAAGCAATTTTGCCGTTACCGTCCACAACGCCGCCCATATCAATACAAATATCAGCACGTTCATTTGCAGGCTCATAAAGCCGCCTAATAAGCCCTGTGACAGCTCAAACGCCGTCAACCATATATTTACAGTCATCAAGAAAATTACCGTGATATTCGACGCCATAAACATTAACAAAGGATTTTTTCCCAGCGCGGCTAAAGGCTGAAAAAATTTTTTAGCGCTCGGCTTAAATTCAAAGAGTTGCATTAAAGTTGCCGTGAAAAGCATTGCGCCGCCGGCATTGAAAAGCACGAAAGGCGCTGTCCAAAGTTTTTTTGACACAATATCAAACAAGCTCCATACTTCGCCGCAAATTAAAAATACCGCGCCGAAAAGTCCCATAAAATAAATTTTGTCGCGCAGAAATGAATTTGCAATTAAAATTCGTCCTGCCAAAAAGCCAAATAACATTGACGCCGTTGACGCGATTGTACCGTACAGCCCCTCCGGATCTCCCGTCGGCATGTAAATGTGATTGACGCCTGGAAAAAATAAATCTACCGCCATACTGATATTTTTCACTTCGTCGAAAGGATTTTCCGGCGCGTACACGTGAAAGCCAAGTGACGACGCGATTAACAGCACCAATGCCGCGCAGAAAATTTCCTTGTCGGTCTGTACAAATTTAGTAATTGCCATGCCGAAAAGGTACGTCAACGCCAGCCGTTGCAATATGCCGAATACGCGCAGATGTTCAACCGCGCTTGAGTAAAATTGTTCACTCGTATAATAGGCAATGAAAATGTAGACGAAAATGTAGGCAACTTCATTCAGAATCAAGCCCAATACAAAAAGTGTTATCGTGCGGCTAAAAATTTTTTTCAATGAAGCACTTCTGCGCGAAGTGGAAATAGCGGCGGACATTCCCATTGCAAATACAAAGGCGGGGAAGGCAAGATCCGCTATAGTCAAGCCTTCCCACTCTGCGTGTTTTAAAATTTCGTAGATATCGGCGGGCGGCGCGTCCACGACAATCATTATAAAAATTGCCAGCCCGCGCAGTACGTCAATTTCAAAAATTCTTCCGTCGGTTTTAAAATCCAACCTCTTATTTCACGCCTTCAATCTCAATTTCAAACATTCTGTTCCAAATGCAATTAACGGTAAAGTCTTTCAGAAAATCATAACGCGGAAAATTATCTTTAACGAACTTGTGCATAAGCTGTGTAATTTTTTCTTCAATCATAGCCTTGTTATCGTCCAAATGCCCATAAGTCCAAGCGCCGTTCGGAAAGTTAAAGTAAATCCAATCGCCGACTGCCGTACGCACATTGGCTTGATAAGCCCAATCGTCAAGGTAACGTACCGCCAAAATTTTATTCTTCGACTCTTCAGACATATGCTTAGTTAAAATCCCCGTGCCGAGTGAAAAGCCGATTGAATTTGTCGCCGTATTCCAGCCTGCATAGGATTTTAATTTAAAAAGCAAGCCGCGCTTTTTCAAAAGATTCATCATTGGATTATCAGCGCCGTTGCCGAAGGTGATATCAGCCACGCTTACGGAGTAACCTTGCTTGACGTAACGGTCAACCATATTGACAAAGTAATTTGTACCGTCGCGCTGCACGTATGGATTGAAAGTTTTATCGCGCGTAAAAGGCGAAGAGTTATGGCTGTGATAAGTGACGCCTATAGGGTCTGTGTTTACGAGAAAAACTAAATCGGCTTTTTTGGGATTCGTGACAATTTCGCCGTTCATAATTTTTAATTCGTCTTCGATAGATTCGCTTACAACTTCGTCCGAATACGCGGGAAAAGTCAGCGCCCCTACGCCTTTATTGTATCGCACAAAAACTTTCGGCGTTTCGCCGCGCAGGTCATTCACGGCACGTGTCAAAAGCACCAATCCAAATTCGTCAATGCCGGAAAGAGTTTGAAATTTGGTTTTGGGCAGATTTTTTTTCTGCGCGTAGTCTCTTAATTCGCGATTTTCTCTGCGTATTTGACTGAAATCATGATGATCGTCAAGCCCTACGACTAAGTAGCTTACAATGCCGTCCGCCGTCAAGTCAATCAAATTTTCAGTGACAAATAAATTTTTTCTTCTGCGTAAAAGCCAATCGGTAAAAAATTCATCGGGAATACTTTTTTGAGAATTTTCCAACTCTTCACTTTCACTTTCAGTAAGACCGACAGTTTCTTTTTTGTCGGAAAATGCGCCGTATTTGTAAAATGCATTGCCGTACTGCGCGTAATATTCCGGTTCTTCGATTGAGCCGGGCGTACCTTCATAAGGCGCGCGCATAATTGAAGACAGCAGGTAAATTTTCAAGTTGGGATTTTTTTCATGCAGAGTGTTAAAGCGATTTATACGCGCGCTTAAAACTTCGGTAGAAAATTCATGTTGGCGTGAAGGAATAAGCCCGCCGTAAATCACTGCGTCCGCAGAAATTACAGCCGCGTCGGCATAAGACACATTTTTTTCAATCCAATCCCAAAGTTCATTAATACCGCCGTCTTCAAAATTGCGATTGACATATTCAACCGGCGGCACGATCATTTCAAAACCTGCCGCTTCAAGTACTTGTACAGGTTGAGAGTATGAAACGGGTCTGTCGTCAACCGGTACAAATAAAATTTTTTCGCCTGCCGCATCCTGTGTCGAAATTGCGAAAATTATTGTAAGAGCCAAAATAAATTTTATTAATCTTTTCATAATTTTACATTCTACATTCTTAATTCCTAATTCTTAATTCTTAATTCAATTCAGTGCCAGTCGCCGCCGGTACCCCAAAGTTTCGCCTTCAAAACGTCATAATAATTTTTGTCGGCAAACTTGACAATCTGCGCGGTCATTTTGGATTTTCGCACAATAACTTCATCACTGGGCGGCAGTTTAAAACTTTCCTGTCCGTCCAATGTCACGACTAAATCAGACATTGCGCGAATTTTAATTCTAACTTCGTCATCTTCACTTACAACGAGAGGTCGCATTTGAAAAGTATGCGGGCAAATCGGAATAATAATCAAGGCGCGAATAGTGGGATTTAAAATTGGACCGCCTGCGCTTAAGCAATACGCCGTTGAGCCGGTGGGACTTGAAACAATCAGCCCGTCCGCTTGACAATCAGTCAAATGCGTATTGTTCACGTAAATTTCCATTCTAAGCATACGCGCCGAGCCGCCTTTAGAAATTACCACGTCATTAATCGCATTGCCCAAAAATTTTTCGCCGAGTTCATTTGACGCAAAGCCGCTTAACAGAAGGCGATTTTCTACAATGTACTCACCGACAAGAATTTTGCCGAGTCTGCTTTCAAGTTCACGCGGCTCAATGTCTGTCAAAAATCCCAACGTACCGAGATTAATGCCGCAAACGGGAATACCTTGTTCACGAAAACGCCGACAAACGCCGATTAAAGTACCGTCACCGCCGATTGACAGCGCCATATCAATATGAACGCGCTCCACGCATGGCAAGCCGTATTCTTCTTTGCGAAATTGCCGTGCCTCTGTTGCCGGCATAACAAGACGCACATTTTTATTGCGGTAAAATTTAAAAATGCGATCTACAATTTCGCCGCTCCTACGCTTGCTGATGTTGGGGAAAACTGCTATTTGCATCATTCCCGCTTCGACGCCGAAAACGGTACCGAAAATATTTTGTCGTGCCATTATCTAGCTCCTTTTTATGTGATTTAAGTTTTGTTAAAAATTCGCCGCATTAAAATTAAATCCTTTATTAGAAGGTAGAGGGTAGGGAGTAGAGAGTAGGATAATCCCTGTTCCCTAGTTAGGTGTTAGGAGGTAGAGAGTAGAAGGTAGAGGGTAGGAAACAGAAACCCTACTCCCTACAACCTACAATCTACTATCTACAATCTAATCCCTGCTCCCTGCTCCCTAATCCCTAATCCCTAATCCCTAAATTCTTCTTGCAAAATTTTTTAACGCCAATTATAATTTTACAAAATTATTCATAAATTTTCGGAGGTGAATACTATGTTGAAAAAATTTTTGGCGGCAATTTTGCTAACAGCGGCAAGTTTCAGCTTTACGGCAACTACTGACGCGGCAGAAGTCGATTCCACTTGCAGAGGCGGTTGTTATGGCAGCGGTTGCTACAACGACGGTTACTGCTACGGCAATGATTATTCAGATAACGACAATCGCGGAAATTATCACGGCGGTTGTTACGGCGGACGCGGCGCTTGCCGGCAGTAATTTAAAAGTCCACGCTTTAATAGCGCTATTGTAAAGGAGGGGTGATTTTGGCAGATTATACCACTACAAAGCCGGAGTGGGCAGTTTCAAATTCATTGTCGGTAATGAGCGGCATTGAAGGCATTAAAGACACTACGGTAGGAAATATCAATCCAAATTTGGCAAATATACGACCTAAGCGCCGCTTGACGCTTACAGAAGATGAAATTGTTGAAGGCATCATAAAAGGCGACAGAGTTATTTTGTCACGCGCGATAACCTTGATTGAAAGCAATAATCCCAAACATTTTGCAAAGGCTCAAAGAGTTTTGCAAAGACTTTTACCGCGAACAGGTAAAGCCTTGAGAGTTGGAATAACCGGCGTACCCGGCGCAGGTAAATCTACATTTATTGAGGCGTTCGGCAATATGCTCTGCGACGAAGGTCACAAGCTGGCAGTTTTGGCAGTCGACCCTACAAGCTCGGTTACACGCGGTTCAATCTTAGGTGACAAGACGCGTATGGGTACGTTAAGCCGCAGACCGGAGGCGTTTATTCGTCCCAGTCCTGCAGGCGGAACTTTAGGCGGCGTAGCACGTAAAAGCCGTGAAACAATGCTTATGTGCGAGGCGGCAGGTTATGACGTGATACTTATTGAAACGGTAGGCGTAGGGCAGTCTGAAACAACGGTTCGATCTATGGTCGATTTCTTTATGTTAATCGTTTTAACCGGCGCCGGTGACGATCTTCAAGGCATTAAAAAAGGCATTATGGAACTTGCCGACGCTATCGTTATCAATAAGGCTGACGGTGACAATTTAATTAAGGCTAAAGTTACACGCGGCGAATATGAGCGTATGATTGAATTCATACGTCCCGCGACGGACGGTTGGCCTACTCACGCCTACCTTGCAAGTGCGCTTGAGAAAACAGGGCTTGAGGAACTTTGGCAGGTTATTCAACTTTTTAAGCGCTTGACTACTGAAAGCGGCGTCTTTAAAAAGCGGCGTGACAGTCAATTACTCGATTGGATGCAGGCGATGATTGACGAACATTTACACGACATATTTTTTGGCGACGCTGTTGTTATGGGCAGGATGCCGGAGATTAGAGAAGCCGTTTTGAACGGGATAATTTCACCGACTCAAGCTGTGGCGGAATTGGTTAAAATTTTCGACATAAAGCGCGCCGTCGAACGTCAGCACGTCGATTTATTTAATGCGCGTTAAGGATTTTTGGAAAGGTGATTTAAATTTGGAAAAAGTAGGACTTTATCAAGAACTGCACAAAGCCAATCCCGCCTACGGCAGGGGGGGGGTGTCAGCTCTATACATTACTTGCCGGTATAATTGATTTTCTTAAGCCGAAAAGCATTTTGGATTACGGTTGCGGCAAAGGCGAGTTGGTAAAGCTTTTACAGGAAAATTATCCTTTCGTCAAA
>CAJOKY010000093.1 GCA_905235425.1 uncultured Selenomonadaceae bacterium | reverse complement strand
TGTGATAAAATAAGTTAGACATAAGCAATCCTTTCATTCAAACTTATTTTATCAAAGAATTGCTTGTGTTTTTACTTTTTATAGTTTACCAACAGCCCCTAAGAGTGAGGATTCTGATTTTGCGGGTGTTCAATGATTAGCTGGATGTGGTTAAGCTATTTATTTCGCAGTAGGTTTTGACCCGCAAATCATAAGATATATTGTCCCAATGGAGGGTTTAAAATGTATTATGTGGGAATAGATATAGCCAAAAGGTTTCACGAAGCCGCCGTTATTGATGAACGCGGTAAAATCATTGTCAAACGCATTAAGTTTCAAAATTCGCACACCGGTTATTGCAAATTTATGGACGCCGTAAGAAAGTTAAATGAGCCAGTAGAATTTGCAATGGAGGCGACAGGGCATTATTGGTTTTCTCTCTATGCTCCTCTGCGTCAAGATAATCAAACTGTACGAGTTATAAACCCTTTGCAATCTGATGCTTTACGCGGACTTTTTATTCACGAAACTAAAACTGATACTATTGACGCTTTCATCATCGCTGAAGTTTTACGTATAGGACGTTACACTAAGACTGAAGTTTTGCCGGAAAACATTCACGCGCTTCGCGAATTTTGCATACAGCGTTTTTACGTTATCGATATGGTTTCTGACATTAAACGTAAAATTATCGCGCTTTTAGACCAAGTTTTCCCTGAATATGAGAAACTTTTTACAAATACTTTCGGCGTTACTTCTATGGAATTGTTGGCTAATTATTCTACTCCCGAGCAAATGCTTTCTGTTGATTCTCAAACCTTAGCCGACCTTTTGCAAAAAGCTAGTCGCGGCAGATTCGGTTTCGATAAAGCTTGCCAAATTCAAGAATACGCCAGAAATTCTTTCGGCATTATTCTCGCCTCCTCAAATTTTTCTCTCATTATCAAACAATACATAGAACAACTGAAATCCTTTGAATCTTGCATTGAGGTTTTTGATGCTGAAATTGCAAAGATTTACGATACTCTTGACTGCAAACTTCATACCATTACTGGCATTGGTAAAACTCTTGCCGCCGTTATTATTTCTGAAATTGGCGGCGATATTTCTAAATTTTCATCTGTACCGAAACTTGTTGCTTATGCAGGACTTTATCCTCAAAACAGATAGTCAGGCGAGTCCATTCATTCTAACGGGCATATTTCTAAACGCGGCTCGCCCTACTTACGACGTGCTATTTGGCTTGCTTCTTTTGTTGCCGCTTTTAAAGACCCTGTCATTCATCAGTTTTACGAGCGTAAACGCTATGACGGTAAAGATCATTTGAATGCTATGGGACACGTCTGCCATAAATTACTTTCCATTATTTTTGCTGTTCTTCGTGATAATAAACCATATGCTCCAATTTCAACTTGACTTTTTATAGCTGGTCTTAGGAAAAAAGGAAGAGCTATAAAAAAATTTACCACTCTTCCCTGTAGCCGATATTTTTAAGTTTATTTAATTACGCATTTACAACGGCGCCTGTTGATGCAGAAGTTGTAAGTTTGGCGTAGCGTGCAAGGTAACCTGTCTTAATCTTAGGCTCCGGCTTAACCCATGCCGCACGACGTTTAGCAAGTTCATCGTCGCCTACTTCCAATTCCAATTTTCTGTTCGGAATGTCGATTGAAATAATATCGCCGTCTTCAATCAGAGCGATTGTGCCGCCTTCCATAGCCTCCGGCGAAATATGACCGATACACGCGCCTTGACTTGCGCCGCTGAATCTGCCGTCCGTTATCAAGCCGACTTTCAAGCCCGCGCCGGTTATCGCAGCCGTAGGATTTAGCATCTCCTGCATGCCGGGACCGCCTTTAGGTCCTTCGTAGCGTATAACCACAACGTCGCCGTCATGAATTTTGCCGCCCATAATCGCGTTAATCGCCGTTTCTTCCGAGTCAAAGCATTTCGCCTTGCCCTTGTAAACCAGCATATCTTCACTTACTGCAGACGCCTTTACAACCGCGCAGTCAGGACAAATATTTCCCTGCAAAATCGCAATGCCGCCGGTCGGTCTGTATGGATTTTCGACGCTGTGAATTACGTCGGGATTTAAAATTTCAGCGTCTTTAATGCGTTCGCCCAATGTACCGTCAACAGTCAACGCGTCAAGGTGCAGTAAATTTTTCTTTGAAAGTTCATGCATAACCGCAGAAATGCCGCCTGCCTCTTCAAGGTCTTGCATATGGTGCTTACCGGCAGGACTTAACTTTGTAATGTACGGAGTACGCGCAGAAATTTCATCAAAAAGTTTAGAAGGAAGTTTTATGCCGCACTCATTGGCTATCGCGGTTAAATGCAAAACCGTATTCGACGAGCCGCCTATTCCCATATCAACCGTGATAGCATTTTCAAACGCCTTCAACGTCAAAATGTCGCGCGGCAAAATATTTTTCTTCAGCATATCCATTACAACTTTACCCGCGCGTTTAGCCAAAATTAAACGTGCGCCGTTGTACGCCGCCGGAATTGTGCCGTTACCGTCAAGCGCCATGCCCAATGCCTCACTTAAGCAGTTCATGGTATTTGCCGTGAAAAGTCCCGAGCATGAGCCGCAACCAGGACAAGCCTTTGATTCAAGCTCCGTCATTTCTTCCTGCGTCATTTGCCCCGCCGCGAATTTTCCTGCCGCCTCGAAAGCTTGACTTACACTGATATTTTTACCGTGCAAACGTCCCGCCAACATCGGACCGCCGCTTACAATAACTGCAGGAATATTTAAACGTGCCGCCGCCATAAGCATGCCTGGTACAACTTTATCGCAGTTCGGAATTAAAATCAGCGCGTCGAATCCGCTTGCCATTGTCACAGCCTCAATAGAATCAGCGATAAGCTCACGGCTTGCAAGCGAATACTTCATACCGGTATGCCCCATTGCAATGCCGTCACATACGCCGATAGCCGGAAATTCAATCGGTGTACCGCCTGCCGCCGCGACGCCCAATTTAGCCGCTTCCGTGATTGACTTCAAATGCATATGTCCGGGAATAATTTCGTTAAACGAATTGCAAACGCCGATAAGCGGGCGCGAAAGTTCATCTGCACCAAATCCGTTTGCATGGAATAAAGATCTGTGTGCGCAACGTGTCGCACCTTTTTTTACTATGTCACTTCTCATTTGGTTTAAGCTATCCTCCTTAAGGTTAGTGAGTAGTAAGTAGTTAGTAGTGAGTAGTGAGTAGTTACAAGCTACAAGCTATTCTCCTAAGCATTTCAACAATCAAATTAACCTGCGGCGTTACCGTGTCAAGGTGCAGGCGTTCCCGCGTACTGTGTATAAATTCATTCGTCGTACCGATTGAAATGATATCCAACGCGGGATTTTTCTTGATAAGGTGACTGCACTCAAGCCCCGCGTGAAGTATTTTAACCTGCGCGTCAAAGGCGTTTTGATTTTTAAAAATTTCCTCCGCAATTTTCATAAGCTTGCTGTCGGGATTAAAATTCCATGCCGGCGAATACGTGTTAAATGTCACGTTAAATTCCGTAAGCCGCGCAATGGTTTGATAAAGCGTTTCAAGCTCGGCAAAATTTTCGTCAATATTTGAACGCGGCATAACCTGTACCGTAATTTTATCGTCGGTGCGAACCATGCCCAAATTTGCAGAAGTCATTACAAATTGCGGATCAGTACCCGACATTTCATAAACGCCGCTGTGTATCAACGTGATAAGGTCAAGCGTACTTCTAAAATCTTCGCCGCTGAAAATTTTTTCCGGCTTGTCAACGGCTTCAACGCCAATCACCAAATTAACTTCGCCGATAAAACTTTTCTTAACCTGCGCGGTCACTTCGTCACAAATATTTTGTACGTCGTCAATGCTTAAAGCTGTCAAAATCGTAGCATCAGCCGTACTCGGTATGACGTTCATAGCCGTGCCGCCGTTTATGTGCGCCAATTTGACTTTGCCGTGCAGATTTATTTCATTTAAAACTTTAGCCAAAACTTTTACGGCATTGGCGCGGTTATTGTCTATCTCGTCGCCGGAATGTCCGCCGCGCAGTCCACCGACTTTAATTTTAAGCGCTATAAGATTTTCCGGATAAACATAATCATCTCCAAAAATCAATTTTAAATCATGCGCAATATCGGCTTTCAATTCTTCGGAAAGATCTTCGTCCTCATCGGTTGGCAGAAAATCAATTTTTCGCATGAAGTCAGCACGAAAATTTCCTGCACTGCCTACAACAATTTCATCAAATTTTTCACTGTCGCAATTAATGACAAACTGCGCATCTTCCAAATGCTCGGCGTTAATATTAATCGCGCCGCTCATGCCCTGTTCTTCGTCAACCGTAAAAATTAATCTTAATGGTCCGTGCGGAATGTTTTCAAATTTGCCGTTGAAAAAGTTTTTCGTAATGTACAAAATTTCCGCAATGCCCATGCCGTCATCAGCGCCTAAGCTTGTACCTTCCGCAGTCAAAAATTTTTCATCACGTACAAGCTTAATGGGACTTGTCAGCGAATCGAAATTGTAACCTTCCTCCGCCACGCAAACCATATCCATATGTGCCTGCAGAATCGTCAACGGCGAATTTTCTTTACCTTCGCTTGCCGGAATTTCAGCGATAATGTTTTTGTATTTATCCTGCGTCACGTCAAAACCCAGCGATGCCAGGTGCTGATACAGGTAGCTACTGATTTTTTCTTCGTGTTTGGAAGGGCGCGGAATTTCAGCAAGCTTTTCAAATTCTGCCAATACGCCTTCTAAAATTTCATCTTTCATCTAATCACCTCGTTTAGTAAGTAGTGAGTAGTAGTGAATAGTTAATAGTTAGTAATCTAAAAGCTAATCGCTAAAAGCTAAAAGCTAATAGCTAATAGCTAACTCCTAACATCATGCATTTCTACAAACTCTTCGACGCGGTTAAAATATTGAAAGTTATCGTGTATCTTGTCAATATCCCAATCCCACCACTTTATACGCAATAATTTTTCAATAATTTTGTCGCTGAAACGGTACTTGATAATCTGCGCGGGGTTGCCGCCGACAATGGCATAAGGCGGTACAGATTTTACTACAACGCTGTCAGACGCGATAACCGCGCCGTCGCCTATTACAAGCGGCTTTTCAGGATTTGTACATTTCAGAATACAGCCGCGTCCTATCCATACGTCATTGCCGATTAAAATTTTACATTGACCTGAAGGCGGATAAAATTCCGGCGGAACATTCCAATCCAAATGCGTTAGACCATATATTCCAACATTTCTATAATTGTGATCTCCGTTTTCTCCCACAACCACATTTATATCCCAAGCAATGCACGTAAAATTTTCTACAGCCATTGAACCATTAATATTAGCGCCGGCAATATAGCTTTTTGTACCAAGCGTAACTGTTGAAAAACTATTTTTTATTTTGTAATGTCTGGGATGAATAATCCACATTCCTCCGGATACAAAGGGAGTGTCGAAAATACCGTAAGCAACGCCTTCAGCCAACAGACGCGGAAAATTTAAATGCGGCACTTTGAAAACCATGCCGTCAATAATTCTGTTTCGCGGCACGCCCGACCTTTCAAGCAGTTTCATTCTGTCATAAAAATTTATGCGCGATGAAATTATTACAATTTCAAAGTTACGAGGGTCTATACCCCCCCCCCTTGCCGCATACAGCCTTATACCGTCTTGCTCGAATACCGCGTAGCCGACAATATCAATATCGCCGCGCTGAACCGACATATCATAATACGGCTGAAGTATGGAAAATAAATCGTCGACACCGAAAATTAACGCTTTAACTGCCATGAAAAATTCCTTTCTAAAGTTTCTGATTAGCAAGACGTTGCAGGTATTGACCGTAGTCATTTTTAGAGAGCGGCTCGGCAAGCTTTAAAAGCTGATCCGCGTCAATGTACTTCATGCGGTAGGCAATTTCTTCAACGCAGGAGACTTTCAAGCCCTGCCGAGTTTGAATTGTCTGTACGAAAGACGCCGCCTGTAAAAGTGATTCATGCGTACCTGTATCAAGCCAAGCATAGCCGCGACGCATTTTTTCTACGCGCAGATTGCCGCGTTCAAGATAGACTTTATTAACGTCGGTAATTTCCAATTCGCCGCGCGCAGAAGGCTTAATCGTCTTCGCCACGTTGACAATATCTTTGTCGTAGAAATAAAGCCCCGTTACAGCGTAATTTGAACGGGGATTTTTCGGCTTTTCTTCAAGACTAATCGCCTTGCTGTTGTCGTCAAATTCTACAACGCCGTAGCTTTCGGGATTGTTGACGTAGTAGGCAAAAACCGTAGCGCCTTCGTCATTTGCGGCGGCATGACGTAAAATTTTTGGAAAGTTCGCGCCGTAAAAAATATTGTCACCGAGTACCAATGCGCAACCTTCGCCGTCAATAAATTTTTCGCCGATTAAAAATGCCTGCGCAAGACCTTCCGGCTTTGGTTGAACCGCGTACTCAATTTTTAAGCCGAGTTGCGAGCCGTCTTTTAAAAGCGCTTGAAAAAGGTGCGAATCTTGCGGCGTCGTGATAACCAAAATGTCACGAATACCTGCCAGCATAAGCGCCGACAGCGGGTAGTAAATCAAATCGGCATTAACTGTTTCGATACAACTTCTGTCAAAGGATACAGGCGCGTACCGGAGCCGCCGGCTAAAATTATTCCCTTTTTAATCATAAATATTCACTCCTTAAAATTTAATCTAAACTTTGCAAGCCGCCTTCCAAGCGTTTACCAATTCAGCCGCCGCGTCAAAAGGATTTTCAGCACCGGCAACGGCAGACACTACGAAAAAGCCGTTTACCTTCGTTTTGGCAAGTTGCGAGATATCAGCAAGCTTAACGCCGCCACCTGCCACAATAGGTATAGGGCTAATCTGCGCGAGTTTAGAAAGTTCATCAAAAAAATTTCCGTCTGAAGTTAATCCGGCATCAAGTTTGGTAGGCGTAGCATGAACAGGTGCCGCGCCAAAATAATCAATGTCTCTAACGTCGGCAGTTTTCACATAATCAATCAAATTTTCTGTACGCGCACTAAGACCGATAATCGCATTATCGCCTAAATATTTTCTGCAAACGTCAACGGGTATATCACTTTGTCCAACGTGAATACCGTCAATTTTAATGCCGCGTTCAATCGCCGTCAATGCGATATCCAATCTGTCATTTACAACCAATGCAACGCTTGAACTTTTACCCGCGTCCGAAATTGCCGCCGCGCTTTTTTCTAAAATTGAAATTGTCTCCCGCGCAGATGAATTTTTCGCGCGAATCTGTACAAAGGTAAATCCCGCTCGCACTGCCGCGTTTATGACTTCTTCAACAGGCTTATCGGTATTTTCCGGACCTATTACAAGGTAGGCAGATAAATCAAATTTTTTCACATATACTTCACCGTCACTTAAGCTGACACCTACAATCTACCTCCTACTCTCTACAATCTACTCTCTACAATCTACTCCGCATTAAATACGGCAAATTCGCTTGAAGCAACATCAGCCGCACTAATTTTATAAAGTTCATCAATGAAATTCAATTTGAAACTTGCAGGCGTAGGAGCTTTTTCAGCGGCACGAGTTCCCGCGCAGTTAAACATAGCCGTAGCAGTAAACGCCGCAATAATCGGACTGGCAACGGTTAAATAAACCGCCATAACGCCGCCGAGTGCGCAACCGCTACCCGTTATCTTTGAAAAAAGTTTTGAACCGCCTAAAGAGTAAATCATAACATTGCCGTTGGTTATCAAATCATTTTCGCCGGAAACAGCAACCGTACCGCCGGTGTACTGCGCCAGAGCAAGGGCAGAATGCGCCGCCTTGTCAACCGTTTCAGTAGAATCAACGCCGCGAACTTCGCCGCCTTCTTCTTCGTGCAAGTTCCAAAGTTTTGCAAGCGCAATAATTTCAGAGGCATTGCCGCGAATAATCGTAGGCTTGAAAGTTTTCATTTGAAGTAAAAGTTCCGCCCGCAAATTTCCCATACCGATAGCAACGGGATCAAGTACAAAAGGCGTTTTATTTTTTTCAAGAGCACGAAGAGTGCGCGAAATTGTTTCGGCGTAAAAAGGCATAAGAGTGCCGACATTTATATAAACTGCGCGTGCAAGCTTAGCCATTAATTCGCCTTCGTCCGGCAGATAAATCATTGCCGCAGAGCCGCCTACCGCAAGTTGAGCATTGGCTACAAAATCTTGAGTAACCGTGTTTGTTATGGAAGGCGCCATTGGATTTTCCGCGCGAACTTTTTCAATAGCTATTTGAATATTGGAACGGAAATGTTTTTCAGTCATCAAGATAAATTCCCCCTAAATGCAAAATGACGTTACCGACAACCACCGGCAACGTCAGGGATTTTTTCAAAATTTTTGGTGACGCCTAAGGGATTCGAACCCTTGAACCCGCCGTGAGAGGGCGGTGTCTTAACCACTTGACGAAGGCGCCGCGTCATCAATATAAAAATCTTAGCATAGAAATTTATTTACGTCAAGCAAAATTTTTAGAGTATAACTATTATCCTTTGAACTTGTGACGCGTGGCAGTATCTTCAAAACAAAAATAATCCGGTCTGTGCCGCGATTCCGTGTATTCAAACTGTATACCGGCGTCATTAAAAACCCTGCCGCTTACTATAGCCAAACAATTATAATCTTCCAGCTCCAAATTTTCTTTGTCTTCACTCGTTGCAAGCTCGGTAGTTATTTTACGCTTGCTCGTCATAATTTTCATCTTAAGTTCATTTTCAAGATATTCATAAATTGAACTTTTAGCTATTTCCTCCGTCAAATTTTTTACTGCTGACGTGAGAAAATAATTTTTGTCAAAAATTAAAGCCTTCCCGTTTACATAACGAATACGACGCACGTCGTAAAGTTCCGCACCGATTTTAAAACCCGTACGCTCAGAAATATTTTCGTCGGCAATAACTTTTTCAAGCAAAACTATCCTTGTATCGTAAGAAAAGCCGTTACGCGCCGCCGCTTCTTTAAATGATTCAATGCCGCCGATTTTAAAAACATTTCTTTCAACAGGCTCATAAATAACACGAACTCTACTGCCTTGCCGAACTTGCACATAGCCGCGCTGAATCAATTCCGCAATGGCGCGGCGTACCGTACTGCGCGAACAATCATAAATTTTTGTAAGCTGATTTTCGGACGGCATAAACGAATTAAACGTAAATTCCTGCGTCTCAATTTTGCACTTTAAATCTTCGTAGAGATTTTCAAATTTATTTTTCACCTTGATTCCTCCTGCCTTTTTAACTTGTATTATAACTCTAACAAGTCTTGTTGTGAATAAAAATTTTTTTGTCAGTTGACTAAACAGGAAAAAAATGGTATAAGATTTTAAAATATAATCACTTATACGTACAAGCAAAAGGAGGCGTTAAGTATGGGGACTTATACTAAAGATTCTGAGGAGCTGCTAAAACTTGTCGGAGGTAAGGAAAATATTGCGGCAGTTTCTCACTGTATGACGCGAATGCGTTTTGTCTTGGTTGATCCTAAAAAAGCCGACGTAAAAAAAATTGAGGCGATGAAGGTCGTCAAGGGAAGTTTTACGCAGGCAGGACAATTCCAAGTCATAATCGGCAACACCGTAAGCGAATTTTACAAGGACTTTACGGCGTTTGCAGGCATTGAAGGCGTTTCAAAGGACGCAGTTAAAGCGGCGGCAGGTGCAAATCAAAATGTTTTACAGCGGGCGGCGGCTATCGCGGCTGAAATTTTTGCACCGTTAATTCCCGCGATTATCACGGGCGGTCTTATTTTAGGTTTTAGAAATTGTATTGACTCTTTGTATTTATTTGAAGACGGTACGAAAACACTTGTACAACTCAGCCAATTTTGGGCAGGTATGGATCACTTCCTGTGGCTTATCGGTGAAGCTGTATTTCATCTCGGCATACCTGTCGGTATCTGTTGGTCTGTCGTAAGAAAAATGGGCGGCACTCCGATTTTAGGCATTGTCTTAGGCTTAACGCTTGTATCAAGCCAACTTTTAAATGCCTATGCTGTGGCGACAACTCCGCCGGATCAAATTCCTGTATGGGATTTCGGCTTTTATAAATTGGCAAGAATTGGATATCAATCGCAGGTCCTCCCGGCTATTTTGGCGGCATTAACTTTAGCTTATCTTGAACAATTTTTTAAAAAGATAGTTCCGCCGGTAGTGTCAATGATAGTTGTACCATTTTGCAGTTTAGTTTTAACGGTTATTGTCGCTCACGCAATACTTGGTCCCATAGGTTGGAAAATCGGCTCGGCAATTTCAAGCGTAGTATACAGCGGCATTACGGGCGACTTCCGCGTAATTTTCGGTGCGATATTCGGCTTTATCTATGCTCCTTTGGTTATCACCGGCTTGCACCATATGACAAACGCAATAGATTTACAGTTGATCGCTGACTACGGCGGCACAATGCTCTGGCCTATGATAGCACTTTCAAATATTGCGCAAGGCTCGGCAGTTTTGGGCATGATGTTTCTTCAACGCAAAAATGCGGCTGCTCAAGAAATTAATGTTCCCGCTTGGGTATCCTGTTGGCTAGGTGTTACTGAACCTGCAATTTTTGCCGTCAACATCCCCCGCTTGTGGCCTCTAATCTGCGGTATGACGGGATCGGCTTGTGCGGCTATCATCTGCGTATCTACAACTACAACGGCTAACGCTATCGGCGTCGGCGGAGTTCCCGGAATACTTTCGATGCAACCGAAATATTTCCCGACATTCGCGTTGGCTATGTTGGCGGCTATCGCTGTACCGTTCCTTTTAACTGTAGCGGTAGGCAAGAAAAAAGGCGTTGATAAAGAAGCTGAGGCGGCTCAAAGAGAGGCGGAAGCAGAGGCGGCGGCGGAAGCGGCTAATGCCGAAGCTGAAAAAAATCTCGTCAGTGAAAATGAATTTAAAGCTTATCTTGACGGCAAAGTTATCAGCTTGAAAGAAATCGGCGACGGCGTTTTCTCTGAAGGTATGGTCGGTGACGGCTTGGCTATTATCCCGTCCAATGAAACTGTCTGCGCGCCTGTTTCCGGAAAAATAGCCGTGCTTATGGAGGACAGTAAACACGCTGTCGGTATGCAACTTTCAAACGGTGCTGAAATTCTTATTCACGTCGGCATTGACACTGTAAGTATGGGCGGCGAAGGTTTTGAATACTTGGTGAAGTTGGGCGATGTTGTAAAGGCAGGTCAACCGTTGCTTAAATTCAGCAAGGAGGCTATTAAAAAAGCCGGTCACCCCGACACGGCGGTTTTCGTCGTGACGAATGCAAACGGCATTAATTTTAAATTTAATAGTGGTATGCAAGCTAAGACGGGTCAAACTGTTATAGCTACGTGTTAGTTTGCGTCTACCCAATGATAACCTCCGGCAGTTCGTGTCGGTTGATTGAGGACACGTTGTATATTGCTACAACAGACATTTATCCATTTAGCGGCGGCGGAAATGGATTCAAAAATTTGTCCTGTTTCTACGCATTTAACAGAGTGAAGACGGTCTTTAGATGAAGTCATTGCGGTTTCGTCCATTTCTGAATCGGCGTCGCACCAATGATAATTTCCCGCAGTATGTGTCGGCTGATTGAGAGCGGCTATTATAGTATTACAATTAAGATTCATACATTTAGCCGCTAACCTTATAGAAGGAAAAATTTCTCCTGTTTCAACGCAACGCACAGGGCGCTTGCCTGCTTTAATTGGTGTAAGTTCAAGTTCCGTATTCGGAGTTTCGGCGTCGGCAAAACGCCAATGATAACCGCCTGCACCTTCATTTCTTCCATTAACAGCACCTGAAACTGTACATCCTGCAACGTTAGCCCATTTTGCGGCGGCGGCGATTGATTCAAAAACTTCACCCGTTTCAATGCAGACTACAGCGCGTTTGTTTTTCCTTCCAGCTGACATTTTGGCGCAAATTTCGGGACTAAGTTTTTTACCTTTGCGAGCGGCGGATATTTTTGCGCGTGTCTCCGCAGATACAGGTTTTTTGTTGGCTATGCGTGACGCTATCATTTTTTGGCGAGTTTCAGGCGAAATAGGATGTTTTCTACCTTTGTTTGCTTTAGAAATTTTTGCGCGTGTTTCCGGTGATACAGTATGACCTACACTTCCATTCTTACCACCAGAGCAAATATTATATCCATTAGGACGGATACAATTATAAAATGCTATCCAGTAAATTTCGCGCTCGTTAAGCTTTTCTTCGTCGTCGCACTCTTCTATAACCGACACGTCAAAGGCATCAATACCGTATTTTGCAATGGCGCGGTCAATATACGAATTGCTTGTAGCTCTGCTTTTCTTGGTATGTTCCTTCATACGTTCTTCAAGCGTCCGCGCAGTTTTTCCAATATACATTTTGCCGGATTCGCGGTGTTCAATCTTGTAAATAACTCCCATAAAACTTGCCCCTTTCTTAATTTGACAAGTACCATTTAAGCAAGTATAATTTAAAATGTTAATTGCCCCGCGTGGTGCTTGTCTATGATTTATTGTGGCATTTAGATTTTAGCACAGACGCAGGGCTTTCGTCAATTTAAAAGCCCTTAATCGGGCATTTTTTATACAAAGATAAAAATTTGGAAGTAGGAATTTTTATGAAAATTGAACATATTGCGGCGTACTTTATTGACTTGGAAGGCGCGAAGAGTTTTTTTGAAAAATATTTTGGCGCGAAGTCAAACAAACTTTATCATAATACGAAAACAAATTTTAAGTCGTATTTCTTGACGTTCGACGACGGAGCAAGATTGGAAATTATGACTAAAAACGAACTTGATGACGCAGAAAAAAATTTGAATCGCACCGGTTACGCGCATTTGTCTTTCAGCGTCGGCAGTAGAGAAAAGGTTGACGAACTCACCGCGAAATTGAAAGCGGACGGATTTGAAATTGTCAGCGGACCGCGCACGACCGGCGACGGTTATTACGAAAGTTGCATTATCGGTTTTGAAAATAATCAGATTGAAATTACTGTTTGAGGAAAGACTTTTATGAAAAAAATTATTTCGTTGGACATTGACGGCACACTTTACACAAGTGACAAAAAAATTTCGCCGGAAACTAAATCAGCGTTGCTTCGTGCGCAGGAAAAAGGCTGTATTTTGGTTTTGGCATCCGGCAGACCGACTGCGGGACTTGTGCCTATTGCCGAGAAACTTGACATGCAAAAATTTCATGGAATGTTGATTGCATACAACGGTGGTGTTGTTATCGACACGACGACGCAGGAAAAAATTTTTTCAAAAACAATTCCAAGTAAACTTACAAAAAAACTTTTAAAAAATCTTGAAAAATTCCCTGTAAATCCGATTGTTGATGACGGCGAAACAATTTTTACAACCGACGCTGAAAGTTTTCAAGTGCCTTATGAAAGTCAGTCGAATCATTTAAAAATAAAAATTGTCGAAAATGTTCATGACGCTGTTGACTTTTCACCTGCAAAAGTTTTAATCGCCGCGCCGTCCGATATCTTGCAGAAAAATATTCCTGCGATAACTGAGCCATTCAAAGGCGAATTAGATTTTGTTTTGTCGGCACCGGTTTACTTAGAGGCAACTTTACCGGGAATCAGTAAAGCTGATGCATTGAAAAAGGCTTGCGAAGTTTTAAAAATTTCCACCGACGATATTATTGCTTTCGGCGATGCACAAAATGATATTCCTATGTTTAAAGTTGCAGGCTACGGCGTGGCAATGGGTAATGCTTGTGAAGAATTGAAAAAACTTGCAAACGATATTACCTTAACCAATGATGAGGACGGGATTGCCCGCGCACTTGAAAAACTGGGTATTTAAGGAGGAATTTTTATGAAATTCAGCAAAAGTTGCGTTTATCAAATTTACCCGCGCAGTTTTGCCGATTCCAACGGCGACGGTATCGGCGATATTCGCGGAATTATCAATAAGCTTGACTATATTAAAAGCTTGGGCGTAGAGTATATTTGGTCAACACCGTTTTTTGTTTCACCGCAAAATGACAACGGTTATGATGTAGCCGATTACAGAAATATTGACCCGCGTTTTGGTACTATGGCGGACGTTGAAGAGCTTATCGCAGAGGCAGACAAGCGCGGAATAGGTCTTATGTTTGACATGGTATTTAATCACTGTTCAACTTCTCATGAATGGTTTCAACGTGCTTTGAAAGGCGAAGAAAAATATTTGAACTACTTCATTTTCAAAGACGGTGAACCCGACAAGCCGCCTACAAATTGGGTATCAAAATTTGGCGGAAATGCGTGGGAATATGTGCCGAATTTGAAGAAATGGTACTTGCACCTGTTCGACGTTTCGCAGGCAGATTTGAACTGGGATAATCCCGAAGTACGCGAAGAGTTGAAAGACGTTTTGCGTTTTTGGAAGAAAAAAGGCGTTAAAGGTTTCAGATTCGACGTTGTAAATTTAATTGATAAATCACGCGGCTTTATTGACGACAACGAAGGCGACGGGCGCAGATTTTATACTGACGGACCGCGTATTCACGAATATTTGAAAGAGTTGGTACGCGATTCCGGCATTGACGGCATGATAACCGTAGGCGAAATGTCTTCGACAAGCATTGACAACTGCATAAAATATTCCGGCGCTGATGAACATGAACTTTCCATGACGTTTAGCTTTCACCACCTCAAAGTGGACTATCTGAAAGGCGATAAATGGGCGTTGATGCCGGCAGATATCGGCGCGTTGAAAAAGCTCTTTGAAGATTGGCAAGTACGAATGGCGCAGGCAAATGCGTGGAATGCTCTGTTTTGGTGTAACCATGATCAGCCCCGCGCAGTTTCGCGTTTTGGTGACGATGGGAAATATTGGAAAGAGTCCGCGAAAATGCTTGCGGCGACGACTCACTTAATGCGCGGTACGCCGTACATTTATCAAGGCGAAGAACTCGGCATGACTAATGCCACGTACACTTCGATTGAACAATACCGCGACGTTGAAAGTTTGAATTACTATAAAATTTTGTTGGAGCAGGGTAAAACGCAGGAAGAGGCGCTGAAAATTATCGGCGAGCGTTCACGTGACAACGGCAGGACGCCTATGCAGTGGTCGGCTGAAAAATACGCGGGCTTTTCAAATGTTGAAGCGTGGATATCTTCGCCGGATAATTACAGAGAAATTAATGTGGCGGTTGAGGAGAAAGACCCCGATTCGATTTTGAATTTCTACAAACAGCTTGTCAAAATTCGCGAGGAAAATAAAATCGTGCAGGAAGGCGACATCAGCTTTATTGAACGTGACAACAACGACGTTATCGCATATCGGCGTACGCTTGACGGCGCAGAGTGGATTATTCTTTGCAACTATCGCGGCACCGAAACTTCATTGCAGGATAAAACTTTGTCGGCTTATGTTGATGAAGGGTATAAAAAAATTCTCGGCAACTTTGAAGGCATTGCCGAAAATCTTCGTCCCTATGAATTGATTGTCTTTGAAAAATAGGTGGTAGAGGGTAGAGGGTAG
>CAJOKY010000092.1 GCA_905235425.1 uncultured Selenomonadaceae bacterium | reverse complement strand
AAAATTTTCGCGATACCGGGACTGCGTTTAGGCTTTGCAGTGGTTGAAAAAAATTTGGCGGAGCGGTTAAACTTTTCAAAAGACGTATGGAACGTGAATTTTTTGGCGCAAAAGGCAGGAGTCGCGGCATTGGCTGATGAAAAATTTTTGCGTGACACTCGCACTTGGCTTGACACCGAAAAAAAATATTTCGCGTTGCAACTTAACACCTTGCAGCATGTAAAAGTTTTCGCACCTACCGTGAATTTCATTTTAATTAAGCTAAAGTCACGTGAGGCGGCAAAATTCGTAGTTCAAAAATTACGCGAAGAAAAAATTTTGGTACGAAGTTGCGGCAATTTCGCGGGACTTGACGAAAGATTTTTACGGCTTGCAATACGTCTCCGCGTAGAAAACGATTTTCTTCTAACTAAGCTGAAAAATATTTTGGAGGGGTTGACGTGGTAGAAATAGTTTTGATTCGGCACGGCTTGACGCTGTGGAATTTGGAAGGGCGTATTCAAGGCATTTCCGATACCGAGCTTGCGCCGGAGGGTTTAAAGCAGGCGGAACTTTTGGCGGAAAATTTCCCCTTCGACAAAGTGAACGCGATTTACTCAAGTGATCTGTCACGTGCTAAAAATACCGCGCAGTTTTTGTCAGATAAATTTAATTTGCCGGTACAAACTACGGCGGGACTGCGCGAAATTGATTTTGGCGAATGGGAAGGCAAGCGTTTTGTCGAGCTTAAAAAAAATCATTCGGACAGGCTGAAAATTTTTTTCACGTCGCCGGATAAACTCATTCTTGACCGCGCAGAAACGTTTCAGAAGGCGCAGGAACGCGCCATGAACGAATTAAGGCGAATTATATCAATTCACGAATCGGAGGGCGAAAATCGCGTTATATGCGTTGCTCACGGCACTATAAGCCGTTTAATTTTATGCGGCATTTTGGAAATACCTTTGAAAAATTTATGGCGGCTGAATCAGTTCAACACAGCGGTTAATGTCTTTCGCGTTGACGACGGCAATTTTACGGTAAAGCTTATTAACAGTACGGCGCATTTGGTTAGTGAATAGTTAGTAGTGAGTAGTAAGTAGTAAGTAATAAATAGTAAATAGCTAAAAGCTAACAGCTAATAGCTAAAAGCTAAAACCTAATCCCTGCCGTCACTTGGTCGAACGACGCGCCGTCGGCAAAATGCTTTTTATGCGCCGTCACCCACCCGCCAAAAGCGTCATCAATGTTAAAAAGTTTAAGCGGCTTAAAAATATGTTCGTACTTAGCAAGAATTTTTCTGTTACGCGGACGATAAAAATTCTGCGCGGCAATTTCCTGCCCTTCGTCGGAATAAAGATATTTCAGATATTCCGTAGCAAGTTCGCTTGTACCTTTTTTCTCTACAATTTTATCGACTACGGCAACGGTAGGCTCGGCAAGAATGCTTATGCTCGGCGTGACAATTTCGTAGTTGTCGGGGTGATCTTTCAAAGACAGCAACGCTTCATTTTCCCATGAAATTAACACGTCGCCTTTACCCTCCTGCACAAAACTCAACGTCGATCCTCTCGCGCCGCTGTCCAATGCCACGACATTCATAAAAATTCTGCGCATAAAATCTTTTATCACATTTTCATCGGCTGAAAATTTCTGTGTCGCATATTCCCACGCGGCAAGATATCCCCATTGCGCGCCGCCGGAAGTTTTGGGATTGGGCATAACAATTTCAACGTCATCACGCGCCAAATCGTCCCAATCACGGATATTTTTGGGATTGCCGTTTCTTACAAGAAAAACTATTGTCGAAGTGTAGGGGCTGGAATTGTCGGGAAATTCATTTTGCCACCCGCCGCGAATAAGTCCCGCGTTTTTAATCTCAATCACGTCATAAGCCAGTGCAAGTGTTACGACATCGGCTTCCAAATCGCCTTTTATAACCTTATGTGCTTGCTTGCCGCTTCCTCCGTGCGATTGTGTCAAATTAATTTTTCCGTGTCTTAATTTTTTTTCCCAATGCACTTTAAATTTTTCGTCATAAGCCGCGTAAAGTTCGCGCGTCGGATCGTATGAGACGTTTAAAAATATTTGTTCATCATCTGCATTTGTCGTATTGGTACACCCCGACATAAATCCTGCGTAAAAAATAATACACGCGATAATTAATATTTTTAGGAATTTTGTCATTGTAAACATCTTATTTATCTCCATTGAACAAAATTTTTAAATAACAAAAGTTTACTATGTTTCATAATTTAAGGCAATATTTTTCAAAGGGTGATTGCTTTGAAAAGATTAAAATTTTTATGGTTAATATGCCTTGCGTTTATCGTGACACTAACGGCAACGGTGCAGGCGTCTGATTTAAGTGACAAATACAAACTTGAAAAAGTTTTTATTTTAAGCCGACATAATATCAGAGCGCCGCTTGTTGAAAAAAATTCCACGCTGGCAGAAATAACGCCGCATAAATGGTACGATTGGAATATAAAAGCCGGTGAATTATCTCTGCGCGGCGGGCTTGAAGAAACGTCAATCGGTCAATATTTTAACCAATATTTTATCAAAGAAAATTTTATTACTGAAAATTATATTCCGAAAGAAAATGAAATGCGCTTTTATGCCAATTCATACCAGCGCACGATAGCCACTGCCCAATACTTTGCAAGCGGTATGTTGCCCGTTGCCAATGTGAAAGTTGAGCATCATTTTGACATAAATAAAGCCGATTCGGTATTTGCTGTTTCAATTCCCAACGTCAATGAAGAATTTTTGCGCCGCGCAGATTTTGAGTTGAAACAATCCGGCTACCGTGATACATTGGCGAACAGATTAGCCGAATATGCCGAGACCGTTGCAAGCGTTATCGATTTTAAAAATTCGCCGTATGCCAAGAAAAACGGCGTCACGAAATTTTCAATGGACGATTTTAAAATTGCCGCCGAAAATCCTTTTATAACCGGTTCAATACGTTTGGCAATGTCGGCAAGTGACGCGCTTGTAATGCAGTATTACGAAGACGACGCGGTTAAGGCGGCGTTTGGAAAAAATTTGACGCAAGCCGATTGGGAAAAAATTGCCGCACCAAAAGAGTTCGGCTTAAATTTATTTTTTGAGTGGAATACGTGGTCAAAGGTTTTGGCAAATCCCTTGCTTAAGGTAATGCGTGATGAGCTTGCTGACAATAACCGCCGCTTTACTTTTTTATGCGGACACGATACTAATGTTGCAATGGTACTTTCCGCGCTTGGTGCTGAAAACTACGTCTTAAATGACAGCATAGAAAAAAAGGTTCCCATTGGCGTAAAAATAGTTATCGAAAAGCGGCGTGGTGCGGACGGCAGAGCATACGCCGCGATAAATCTTGTATATCAAAGTACGCCGCAACTTCGGACGCTTGAGAAAATGACTTTAGAAAATCCGCCGCAAAGTTTTCCGATTAAATTAAAATGTCTGCAGACAAATGAAGACGGCTTGTACTTGTACGCAGATTTTGAACGGCGGCTGAATGACGTTATCGCCGAATATAATTTGTTCATTAAGTGAAGGTGTTGATATTTTGGACGAAGATATAAAAATTTCTGCGTGCTACATTGTCAAAAATGAAGAAAAAAATTTGCGCACGTCGCTTGACAGTTTGAAAGATTCGGCAGATGAAATTATTATTGTCGATACCGGCTCGACTGATAACACGTTGGAAGTGGCAAAAAGTTTCGGCGCAAAGATTTTTTATGAAGTATGGCAAGATGATTTTTCTGCGCCGCGTAATATTGCGTTGGATTATGCGGAAGGCGATTGGATAATTTTTTTGGATGCAGACGAATATTTTACGGCGGAGACTGCTAAAAATATTCGCACTGTCATTGAAAATATCGGCGAAGAAAATATCGGCGGCTTGCTGATTCACCTTGTCAACATTGACGTTGAAAATGAAAACCGTGTTATGGACAGCGCCTTTGTGCTGCGCATTTTTCGTAACCTGCGCGGCTTGCAATATGTAGGCAAGATTCACGAGGAGTTGAAGTGGTTTAATAAAAACCTGCCGAATATGATTCCAATACCGGCGGAAATTTTGACGCTGTATCACACGGGCTATTCTGCAACGGTGAATAAGTTTAAGGCTGAAAGAAATTTGAAATTACTTTTGGAAGAGTTGGAAAGCACCGAGACGCCGCAACGAGTTTACGGGCATATCGCGCAGTGTTATCACGGGCTTGACGATTTTGTAAACGCTGAAAAATTTGCGCGGCTTGATATTGCGGCTGATATCGCGTCAACATTTTCAAGCCGTTCATACCGAATTTTGCTTAACGTATTGGCGCGTGATAAATTTCGGCTTGATGAGCGTCAACACGTAGCTGAAATGGCGATTCAAAAATTTTCTGCGTTGCCGGACTTTTACGCGGAGTCAGCTGAATGTTACGCCGCGCATATGGATTTTAAATCGGCGGTACGTGAAATGACTACGGCGCTTGAAAAGTTTAAAACTTATGACGGAATGGAGCCTTCAATTTTCAATGCGGAGTTGGCAAAATTCGCGCAGGAGAAAATAAAAAATTGGATTAAAATTTTATCGCAGGTACAAGGTTAAATTTACGCAAAAAAATACTGCCCGAAGGCAGAGGCTTTTTTATAAAAAATCGGCTTAATGCATCCATTCAGGAATATCAATACCGAAGTCATTATCATTTTTACGATTGGGCTGTTGCGGATTTTGTTGCGGTTGATTTTGCGGAGGTTGTTGCGGTCTTGGTTGGTAAGGTTGTTGCGGAGGTTGCTGATTTTGCCATTGCGGTTGTTGCTGTGGACGTTGTTGGGGTTGTTGACGAGTGGGCGGGGGTTCAAATCCACCGCCGTAATTACCGAAAGTCGGAAAAGGCGTTATCGGCGTATTAGAGGGAGAGCGTCTTTGCTGATTCGGCATTTGACGATGCATTCCCGG
Organism: uncultured Selenomonadaceae bacterium; assembly: GCA_905235425.1. Classification (GTDB taxonomy): domain Bacteria; phylum Bacillota; class Negativicutes; order Selenomonadales; family Selenomonadaceae; genus Quinella. The sequence continues at coordinate 9,798 of CAJOKY010000092.1, read as the reverse complement.
CGGCGGCATTCTTGAAATTGTATCTGCAACGCTGTCAGTTTCATTATCAAAACGTGTCGCGATAATCGTGACGCTTACGGTTTCGCCCATAGATTCATCAATGGATACGCCCCACAAAATTTCTGCTTCAGGGTACGCCGCCTCTTGTACGGTAGTTGACGCCTCGTAAATTTCGTACATCTTCAAATTATCCGTAGCGCCCATAATATTTAAAAGTATCGCATGCGCACCTTGAATACTTGTTTCCAAAAGCGGCGAATCAATAGCGGATTTTACGGCGTTCATCGTAGCATTTTCGCCGGTAGCTTCGCCGATACCCATAAGCGCCGAGCCGGAATTACTCATTACAGTTTGCACGTCGGCGAAATCCAAATTGACAAGACCGGGTACGGCAATTAAATCTGAAATGCCCTTGACGCCTTGTCTTAAGATATCGTCGGCAATACTAAACGCCTTCATCATAGGCGTTTTTTTATCGACTACTTGTAAAAGTTTATCGTTCGGAATAGTTATGATTGTGTCAACTTTGCGCTTGAGATTTTCAATTCCCATATCGGCATTTTTTTTACGTTTCGGACCTTCAAAGCCGAAAGGGCGAGTGACTACCGCAACTGTCAACGCTCCCAATTCCCTTGCGCATTCAGCAACAATCGGCGCGGCTCCCGTACCTGTACCGCCGCCCATTCCCGCCGTTATGAAAACCATATCCGATTTATCAAGTGCCTTTAAAATTTCGTCACGGCTTTCAATGGCCGCCTGTTCGCCTATTTCAGGACGTGCGCCGGCACCGAGTCCGCGTGTCAACTTCATGCCTATTTGCATACGCTTGGGAGCAAGTGCTGTCATAAGGGCTTGGGCGTCTGTGTTTATCGCTATAAAATCCACGCCTTCAAGCCCGAATGAAATCATGCGGTTTACGGCATTGTTGCCTCCGCCGCCTACGCCGATGACTTTTATTTTGGCAATTTTGTCCAAGCCATTGTCGTCTATTTCAAACACTTTCTATGCCTCCGTCAAAAAAATTTTATTTGCAATTTTTATCGCGTTTAAATTCAAATTTAATTGTGCAGGTTATTTTACTACAAAAAATAAATTTACGCTATAGCGCGAAAAAAATTTCTTAATAGCGGTTAGCTTTTAGCGGTTAGCTGTTAGTGGTTAGAGGTTAGCGGTTAGCGGTTAGCTGCTAGGAGCTAGGAGGTAGAGGGTAGAGCGTAGATTGTAGAAAATACTGCTCCCTGATCCCTAATCCCTGTTCCCTGATTAGCGGTTAGCGGTTAGCTGTTAGGAGGTAGAGGGTAGAGCGTAGATTGTAGAAAATACTGCTCCCTGATCCCTAATCCCTGTTCCCTGATTAGCGGTTAGCTGCTAGGAGGTAGAGGGTAGAGCGTAGATTGTAGAAAATACTGCTCCCTGATCCCTAGTCCCTGTTCCCTGATTAGCGATTAGCTTTTAGCTGTTAGCTTTTAGCGATTAGCTTTTAGCTGTTAATGGCTAATAGCTAATGGCTAATGGCTAATAGCTAATACCTAAAACATCTTCTGTACCAATGTACAGCCTGCCGCGCAGCTTATAAGTGCCGTTGCAAACGTTGCAATTATATTCACCACTGCTGAAGTAATTTCGCCGTGATGTATTAATACCAATGTTTCAGCCGAAAACGCCGAAAGTGACGTAAAGCCGCCTAAAAATCCTACCGCGAAAAATAAATTCAGCATATCGGATTTTGCAATTTCCCGCGTCAAAAAAATTTCAAATAATATTCCCATTAAAAAATTTCCGATTATGTTTACTGTCAATGTCCCGATCGGAAAAGTTCCCATTTTTCCGGCAAGGTGAGAAGTTATAAAAAATCGTAACATTGCGCCGAGACCGCCGCCTATGAATATGAATAAAAATTTCATCAAGAATAATCCCTTCTATAGTAAGTAGTTAGTAGTTAGTAGTGAAGATTAACTATCCTTCAAATGTTTTCTGTAGTCAAAAAGCATATCAAACAGCCCCGTTACCGCAACGACTTGCAGGAAAAATATATTTAAAATTAGTATCACGAAAACTATTCGGCGTACGAATTTTGAAACGTTGTACTTGTCAGCTAAAAATGACAACAGCGACAGACCTTGAGTTAATCCCACTATCATGGCGAAAACCAGCGCATTGAACGCTATGAAGTATAAAACGCTTATCTGCCGAGTTTGTCCCCAATACAGCCCCAACGCCGAAAATGCGGCAATGTATAAAAATACCGTAGAAAATCTCCACTGCGCGAAAGGTGGCATTGGTTCAGCGAATTTCATACGCAACTTTTGAAAAATCCACTTCGACAAAATGTAAGTGCCGACCGTATTTATCAGCGCCACGCCAAATAAAATTATCGGCGTCAACACTGCGATTAACTGTACAATCGGCTCAACTATTTCTTTTGTCTGATTGATAACCTGCGGATCTACACCCATGCTTTCATAAATTTCAAATGACTGCGTGAAAGATTCGCGTACCAATTTCATATCTTGTTCGACAACATCGACGCCGGAAATTATCGACAACATTGCTACTGAAACAATCTGCGCGAAAAATCCCATTATCAGCACGGGTATGAAACATTTAACCGCGCTTAAACCTCTGTTAAGGCATTGCCCCAGTACCAAGCCGCATAAGCCGAAACTAAGCGTCATTCTTACGGCGAGGATGGGTCCGGAGAACATTAAAAGCAGTACAAAAGACACGGCAACTGCCGACGCGCCGAATTTAAAGCCTTGCCGCACCGTCAATACCACAATCGGTATCGCGCAGAAAAATTCAACGAAGGCGCCGATAATCGGAAGGTATATTGCCGCCAAACTTAATATAACCGTCAACGCCGCAATTAAGCCGCCTTCAACTGTCGGCGTAACTTTACTTCCCATTTAATCCCAACTTTTCATTGAATTAAGAATTAAGGACGAACTTTTCAACTGCTTGAGCAAAGCCGTCATCTTCACAAAGCCCCGTAACAAAATCGCAGGACGCTTTAACCTCGTCTGTACCGTTGCTCATTGCAATGCTTGTACCTGCCGCCTTCAACATAGGCAAATCGTTATCTGAATCACCAATCGCCATAACTTCCGAACGATCAACGCCTAACTTTTTCGCCAAAATATTTACTGCCGCCGCTTTAGATACGCCGGGACAAATTATCTCCGTGTAAATCGGCGTGGACTTTGTAACGTCAATTCTGTCGCCAAATTCCGCCTTAAGTTCGGCTATTCGTGCTAAAGTTTGCTCTTCGTTATCGGCAATGCTTAAAAGTTTGCAGACGTGCGACGTTTTATTTTTCATACCGTCCCAACCAATAGCCGTACCTTGAACTTTCTGCGTTGTCTGATAGTAATTTGCATAATTATTAAATTCAGCGTAGTATAAATTATCTTCGCTGTAATTCTGCAGATACCAGCCTTGACGTTCGTAAAAATTCACCAATCCTACGACGACATCTTCCGGCAGGTATTCAGCGTGTAAAATTTCGCCGTCAACAGATTTAATCAGAGCGCCGTTGTAGGTGATAATCGGCACATTGACGCCGAGTTCATGCGCTATTGGAAGTGCGGCTTTGTACATTCTGCCGGTAGCTATGGTTACGGTAATGCCCGCCGCAACCATTTTTTTAACCGCGTCGATATTTCGCGCAGATATTTTTTTACCAGGCATTAAAAGCGTACCGTCAATGTCGCTTACAAATAATTTCACGCCCATTTTCTAATCCTCTTCCCTAAAACCTACCCTCTACCTTCTACTCTCTACCCTCTATAATCTAACTATACTTCTTGTCGCGCAGAAGGAAAAATCCTACAACGCCGTCAATCGCTACCAATAGCATTATATTCACGTCAAAAAATAAATTCGTAATAAACGTCGCCAAAATTATTATAATCGGCAGTACCAACTTTTTTTTAGCCTGCTTAATTAAAAGGTCAATCGCCACGTTGAGAAGTAACGCCGTAGCTCCGCACTGCATGCCTTTTAATACGAGTTGGACGCTTTCATTTTTGGCAACAAGATCATAAAATGTAGCAACAATCGTGATAATGATTAGCGGCGGCAGTACCGTTGCGAACATACCGACAAGCGCTCCGGCTACCCCTGCCATACGATAGCCGAGCATAATCGCCGTGTTTACCGCCATAATGCCGGGCGTAGACTGCGCGATAGCTACCATGTTCAAAGTCTCTTCGTCGCTTATCCAGTGAAATTCGTCTACGTACTTCGCCTTAAGCAGAGGGATTATAACATAGCCGCCGCCTACCGTAAACATACTTATAATGAACGTTGATTTGAACAGTTGCCAATAAAAATTTTTATCCCGCATTAATAAAATTTACTCCTCCTCCTGGCAAAGTTACAAGACATTTTTTTCAAGGTTTTCCCATTCATCATCAAAATATTCTTTTAAAATTTTTTCAGTATTTTTATGGTAAGTTATTTTTCTCAAATTTTTGCAACCTTCAAATGCATTTTCACCAATTTCAGTAACACCTGCAGGAAGATTTATTTCTGTCAACGCCGTACAACCATTAAATGCATAGCCGGCGATTTCAGTCAACCCTTCTGGAAATTTTATTTTTTTCAACGCCGTACACTCATTGAATGAACCCCAAGCGACAGAAGTCAAACCGGCGGGAAGATTGATTTCTGTCAACGCTGTGCACCCGCTAAATTCCCAAGCACCGATTTCAGTTAAGCCTTTTGGCAACTTTATTTTTTTCAACGCCGTGCAGTCTTCAAATGCAGCGTTACCGATAGAAGTTAAATCGTCAGGCAATTTTACTTTTTTCAACGCCGTACAACCTTCAAACGCTCCTGTACCAATGTTGATTAAACCTTCGGGCAATATTATTTCAGTTAAAGCCGTGCACTCTTCAAATGCAAACTTACCGATAGAAGTTAAATTTTCAGGTAACTTTACTTTTTTCAAAAACTCGCAACTTTCAAATGCCGAATCACCGATAGAATTCAAACTTTCCGGCAAATTTATTTCTGTCAACGCCGTACAATTTTGAAATGCAAAATTACCTATAGAAGTTAAACCGGCGGGAAATTCTATTTCAAACAACGATTCGCAACCTTCAAATGCAAAATTATCAATTTCAGTCAAATTTTCCGGCAAATGAAGTTCCATTAACGTCGTGCAATTTTGAAATGCGCCTTCACCGATAAATGTCAAAGATTCGGGAAATTTTATTTCAGTCAACGATTCGCAACCATTAAATGCCCAATCACCGATTTCAGTCAAGCCGTCAGGCAAATTTATTTTTGTCAGCCACGAACAATATAAAAATGCGCCTTCGCCGACAGAAGTCACGGACTCGGGCAAGTTTATTTTTGTCAATGACGTACAACGGTAAAATGCATAAGCTCCGATTCTAGTTAAATTTGCGGGCAATTTTACTTCTGTCAACGACTCGCAATCTTTAAATACGCCGAATACTTTTCTTGCGTTTTCATCATGATAACCGTCATCGATAGAAATTAAACTGTCGGGCAGAATGATTTTTTTCAACGCCGTGCAACCTGCAAATGCATTAAAATGTATCGAAGTCAACGAGGCAGGCAATTTGATTTCTTTCAAGTTAATACAACCGCAAAATGTCCATTCATTGATTTCAGTTAAGCCGTCAGGTAAATTTATTTTTTTCAATGCCCTGCAACCCAAAAATGCACCTTTACCTATATGTTTCAAACCGTCCGGCAAATTTATTTCTGTCAACGCCGTGCAACCTAAAAATGCATCTTCAGCGATAGAAGTTAAGGATTCGGGTAATTGGATTTTTTTCAATGCCGTGCACTCTTCAAATAATCCGTTAGCGATAGAAGTTAAACCGTCCGGCAATTCTATTTCTTTAAGCGCAATACAATTACTGAATATCTCTTCATCGATTTCAGTCCTGCCTTTAGGTAACTTGATTTTTTTCAGTGACGTGCAACCAAAAAATGCACCTTTACCTATGTGAATCAAACCGTCGGGCAAATTTATTTCTGTCAACGCCTCGCAGCCGTTAAATGCGTTGTCTCCTATTTCAGTTAAGTTTTCGGGCAAATTTATTTTTTTCAACGCCTTACAACCGCCAAATGCCAATATGCCGATTTTAGTCAAACTTTCAGGCAATTGTACTTCTTTCAACTTCGTGCAACAGAGAAAAGTTCCGTGTACTTTTTCCACCTCTTCATCTGCATCAAAATCATAGTAACCGTCATCGATTGAAATTAAACCTTCGGGTAAAATCACTTTTTCCAATTTGTCGCAGACAGCAAATTCATCAACTTTTATTGAAGTCACGCCTTCTTTAATGACAACCGTGCCGGCTATATTTTCTTTGTTGTTCGCGCCTTCCTCTTCCAAGTTTAAATATTTAACACTTTTTTCTGCACTCATTTTTTTACCTCCGATAGTTTTTAAAACATTATAACCTAAACTTTACAATTTTGATATAATTTTATTGAAAGGAAGTGTACGCGTGACTGAAAAAAATTTACTTGAACTTCTGCGCGGCTATAAAAATAATTTGGTAGACGAACGAGAAATTTTAGCGCGGCTGAAAAATTTACAATTGGAGGCGGTAGAAAATATAGGTTTTGCAAATATCGACCATAACCGCGAATTGCGGCAAGGCTTTCCCGAAGTCATTTACGCGGCTGGTAAAACTAAGGAGCAGGTTAAGGAAATTTTCAAGCGGCTTTATGAACGAAGTGACGGCAATTTAATAGCCACTCGTGCAAGCCGTGAGAAGTTTGAATTTTTGTCAGAAGAAATTCCCGCCGCGCAGTACAACGACGCCGCGCAGATGATTTATGTTGACAGAAAAAAAATCGTACGCGACGAATCACGAACGATTTTAATTTTAACTGCCGGAACGAGCGATTTACCCGTTGCAGAGGAAGCGCGATTAACGGCGTATCTTTTCGGCAACGCGGTAAAAATTTTTCATGACTGCGGCGTTGCAGGCATTCACCGCCTTTTTGCGCATATAAAAGATATTCAACAGGCAAGCGTGATAATTGTTGTGGCGGGTATGGAAGGCGCATTGGCAAGCGTTGTAGGCGGCTTGACGGATAAGCCGATTATTGCCGTACCGACAAGCGTAGGTTACGGCGCGTCGTTTAACGGTCTTGCCGCACTTTTGGCAATGCTTAACAGTTGCGCGGCAGGTGTTTCTGTCGTCAACATTGATAACGGTTTCGGTGCGGCGGTTGTCGCAAGCAAGATAGTGAAGTTGGTGTAGAGGGTAGAGGGTAGATTGTAGAGGGTAGGAGGTAGGTTCTAGGTGTTAGCTTTTAGAAACTACTTACTACTCACTACTCACTAATTATTAGGTGTTAGCTTTTAGGTAATAGGTATTTTAATTGGTAAAATATTTATTGACGATTTTCACGGCGCAATATTCTCCGCACATTGAGCAAGCCTCTTCATTGAGTTTATTACGTGCACCGCGTTTAGTTCTTGCAAGCTCGGGATCAATCGCCAAATTAATCTGCGCGTCCCAATCTAAAATTTTACGCGCCTTAGCCATTTTTAAATCCCAATCCTTAGCACCTTTGACGCCTTTAACAATGTCAGCGGCATGCGCGGCAATGCGTGACGTGATAACGCCTGCGTGTACGTCGTCAATCGTCGGCAAGCAAAGATGCTCGGCAGGTGTAACGTAGCATAAAAAATCCGCGCCGCTTATCGCCGCCAATGTACCGCCAATCGCCGCCGTAATATGATCGTAGCCAGGTGCAATGTCTGTCACAAGAGGACCTAAAACGTAGAAAGGCGCGTTACGGCAAATTCTTTTTTCCAACTTCATATTCGCGGCAATTTGGTCAAAAGGTACGTGACCGGGACCTTCAACCATGACTTGAACGCCGCGTTTCCATGCGCGGTCTACAAGTTCGCCTAGTGTAATTAATTCGGTAAGCTGTGCGCTGTCCGTAGCGTCGGCGATACAGCCCGGGCGCATACCGTCACCTAAGCTTATCGTTACGTCGTATTTTTCGCAGATATCTAAAATTTCGTCGTAATGTTCGTACAGAGGATTTTCCTTTTCATTGTGGAGAATCCAACCTGCGATAAATGAACCGCCGCGACTTACAATATCCATTTCGCGTTTTTGACTGCGCATTTTTTCAATCGCCGAGCGCGTAACGCCACAATGCAACGTCATAAAATCCGCGCCGTCTTTAGCCTGCGTTTCAATCGTCTGCAATAAATCTTCTGCCATCATTTCGACAATAGCGCCGTGACTTTTTATCGCCGTAACCGTAGCTTGATAAATAGGAACCGTACCGACCATTATCGGTGAGTGTTCAATAATTTTTCTGCGCGAAATGTCGATATTGTTGCCGGTGCTTAAATCCATAACAGAATCAGCGCCGCACTTTACAGCCTCATCAAGTTTTTCAAGTTCCGGCTCAATGTCAGGGAAAGTGCTTGACGTGCCGATATTGGCGTTGACTTTTGTACGCAAGCCTTGACCAACGCCGCAGGGCTTTAAATTTTTGTGATTGATATTCGCGCAGATTGCGATAACGCCGCTTGCAACGCCTTCACGAATTTTTTCAGCGTCGATATTTTCAGATTCGGCGACAATTTTCATTTCGTCGGTAATTTTACCTGCGCGGGCGTGTTGCATTTGTGTTGACATAAAAAATTCCTCCTTAGCGATTAGCGGTTAGCTGTTAGCTATTAGCAATTAGCTTTTAACTATTCACTATTCACTACTAACTACTAACTACTTACTACTTACTAAATAACGCTTAACGATAAGTCCTGCCAAAATTGAACCGCAGACCGTCGAAATTAAAAACGGTACAACGTAAGCATAAAAGGCAACGTCACCGGCAGTTTGTCCCAAAAATAAAATTGCGAACGGGTACGCCAAAAGTCCGCCGATAATGCCCGTACCCAACGCTTCGGCAAGCACGGTAGCGTAAATATTTTTTGTATGGCTGTAGACAATGCCGCTTAAAAGCGCGCCGCACATACTGCCTGGAAAAGCTAAAATACTTCCCAATCCCAAAATGTTTCGCAAAAGTGACGCCGTAAATGCCGCGCCTACGCCGTACCACCTGCCCAGCAATACCGCGCAGAAAACATTTACCATATGCTGAACCGGCGCACATTTACTGCCGAGTACGGGAAATGATAAAAAACTGCCTACAACCGCTATTGCCGTAAGTACTGCCGCCAATACAAGTTTTTTTGTTGAAACGTCCTGCATAAATTTTTACCCTCCTACAAACTCATATAAATTTTTCAACGCTTGCAAAAAAATTAGAGATCACCGCGCAGGCAATCTCCATTCAAAGAAAATGTTTCGTCCCTACGTCGGCATTATCCGAATCAGGTTAAAGGGTCGAAGGTTTAACCTTCCTCTCAGCCTGTATCACAAGCTCCCCCGCTATTTAATTTTCAAAGTACAATAAGTTCGCTGATAAAAACTACAACGCAACATAACACGGCAACGCGGAATAAACTTGCACCGAGCCACGCCGCCGCAATGCCTACGATTAATGCCAATGCACCGGATATTTCGGACTGCGTAGCGTGCAGTATCGCCGGAAATGTCATAACCGCCAATGTAACGTACGGGACATAGTACAGAAATGACCTGAGCGTTACATTTTTTATTTCACGCCGAATAAGTGTCAGCGGCAAAATTCGTATCGCAAGCGTTATCGCGCTCATTACTGCAAGGTAAATGTATATGTCGTGAGTCATTAATTTTTCTAATCCTGCCTTTATGACTATCAATTTTAATTATTTTATCTGCAATGTCAATA
>CAJOKY010000091.1 GCA_905235425.1 uncultured Selenomonadaceae bacterium | reverse complement strand
CTAAATAAAATTTACACTAAAAAACCGCCACCTCCAATTTGGGAAGTGCGCGGCTTTTTTAATGCGAAATTTTATTTATATGTTAAATTTATTTACGAACTAAATTTTATTTTCCGGCAAGAATTTTGTAGCCGTTAATTCTGTCTTCAGCGTCTTTCTGCGTCTTTGCAAAGAGTTCATCAGCCATAGCGGGGAAGTTGCGTTTAAGCGACGAGTAGCGTACTTCGCCCTGCAAAAATTCTTGGAATTTGGAGAAGTCCGGCTCTTTAGAATCAAGCACGAAGGGATTTTTACCGGTACCGACGAGTTCAGGATTGTAACGCCAATTTGCCCAGTAACCGCATTGAACGGCGAGCTTTTCTTCCAACTGACTTGAACCCATACCCTTACGAATGCCGTGATTGATACAAGGCGCGTAGGCAATTATAAGCGACGGACCGTCATAAGCCTCAGCCTCTGTTATCGCCTTAAGCAACTGATTATTATCGGCGCCCATTGCAACTTGTGCGACGTAAACATAGCCGTAGCTCATCGCCATTTTGCCCAAGTCTTTTTTCTTCGTCTTTTTACCTGTAGCGGCGAATTGCGCAATGGCGGCGGCAGGTGTAGCCTTACTTGCTTGACCGCCGGTATTTGAATAAACTTCCGTGTCGAATACAAAGACGTTTATATTTTCGCCGCTTGCCAAAACGTGATCCAGTCCGCCGTAGCCGATATCATAAGCCCAGCCGTCACCGCCGAGAATCCACTGCGAACGCTTAACGAAGTAGTCACGGTTTTCATAAAGTTTATTGAGTAAAACGTTATCGCCCTTTTCAGACTCAAGCGCGGCAGTCAATTTATCTGCGCGTTCACGTGTATTTTCACTGACGTTAAGATTGTCTTTCCAATCTGTCAATGCGGCTTTTAATTCATCTGAAACATTTCCTTCTGCCAAAACCTGCGCGACTTCATCAGCCAAAGTTTCACGTACAGCCTTAACGCCTAAGAACATACCGAGACCGTATTCGGCATTATCTTCAAAGAGTGAATTACCCCACGCGGGACCTTGACCTTTGGAATTTTTGGTATACGGCATAGCAGGTGCAGAGGCACTCCAAATTGACGAGCAACCCGTAGCATTTGCAATCATCATTCTATCACCGAAAAGTTGCGTCAAAAGTTTTGCGTAAGGTGTTTCACCGCAACCTGCACAAGCGCCGCTGAACTCGAATAACGGTTTTTCAAACTGACTGCCGACAACCGTCGTTTTACGCAAGGGATTCGGTTTAAGTGCAACTTTCTTTTCATCAACGCCGAAATCGAAAACTTTTTGGCGAGCCTTAGCCGCGTCGTCGAAAGATACCATTGTAAGCGCTTGCTTGGGACAGACCTGCGCGCAGTTACCGCAACCCAGACAATCCTGCGTCGATACGGCAATTGTTAAATCGTACTTGCCTTTAGACATTTTATGCGGAATGGACTTGAAACCTTCCGGCGCATTTTCTCTTTCTTCCGGCGTCGTCAAAATCGGTCTGATAGCCGCGTGAGGACATACAAAGGAGCATTGGTTACAGCCTATGCATTTTGATTCGTCCCATTCAGGAACTTGGATAGCCGTACCGCGTTTTTCATAAGCCGAGCCGCCTACAGGGAAAGTGCCGTCTGCCTGCGCGGTAAATTTGCTGACAGGTAAAATTTCGCCTTCTTGACGATTCATAACGTTTTGAATTTCGGTTATAAATTCCGGCGGGTCAACTTGACGCGGCTTTTGATTCATACTTTCATCGTCAATATCCCAAATGCTTGTGTCAACCTTGTGCAACGCGGCGATACCTTGATCTATCGCGCCGCAGTTCATCTCTACAATCTGCGGACCTTTCTTGCCGTAGGATTTTTCTACCGCGTCTTTGAGATATTTAACGGCGTCATCAATCGGAATAATATTTGCAAGTTTGAAGAAAGCCGCCTGCATAACCATGTTAAAGCGTCCGCCTAAACCCAAATCACCGGCGATTTTTACGGCGTTGACGGTGTAAACGTTGATATTATTTTCGATAATGTAGCGTTTCATATACGGCTTGAGTTTATGCCCAAGTTTTTCGTCGCTCCAGTTCGTATTTAAAAGGAACGTTCCATGCGGCTTAAGACCGGCGATAAGGTTATAATGGTGGACGTAGCTTTTTTGTGAACAGGAAACAAAATCGGACTTCGTGACAAGGTACGGCGAAGTTATGGGCGATTTACCGAAACGCAAATGACTCATGGTAATGCCGCCGGATTTTTTTGAGTCGTAAGCAAAATAAGCCTGCGCGTACAAATCGGTATTGTCGCCGATAATTTTAATTGCAGATTTATTAGCGCCAACAGTGCCGTCTGAACCGAGTCCCCAGAATTTGCAAGCCGTCGTACCTTCCGGCGTCAAGTCGATATCATGATGTTCGCTTACCAAAGATTTATTCGACACGTCGTCAACAATGCCGATTGTAAAGCCGTTCATAGGCTTATCTTTAATAAGTTCCTCAAATACCGCCAAAAGTTGATCCGGCGTGGTATCCTTGCCGCCTAAGCCGTAGCGTCCGCCGATAATTACCGGCGAAGTTTCAGCGTCGTAGTAAGCCGCGCGTACGTCAAGATAAAGCGGCTCACCTGTCGCGCCGGCTTCTTTCGTACGGTCAAGCACTGCGATTTTCTTAACGGTTTTGGGAATTGCGTTGAGGAAATGTTTCACCGAGAAGGGGCGGTACAAATGCACATTGACAACGCCGACTTTTTCGCCGTTTTGGTTGAGGTAGTCTACAACTTCAAGCGCCGTTTGACATACCGAGCCGATAGCGATAATAACGCGGTCGGCATCAAGCGCGCCGTAGTAGTCAAAAATATGATGTTCGCGTCCCGTAATTTTTGAAACTTCCGCCATGATATTTTCAACAACGTCGGGTAGTTCGTCGTAATTGTTATTAATCGTCTCACGAATTTGGAAGTAAACGTCGGGATTGGTAGCAGTGCCGCGTATTACGGGGTGGTCGGGATTTAAAGCATTGCGGCGGAATTGATTTATAGCGTCGTAGTCAACAATTTTTTCCAAGTCTGCGTAGTCAATGACTTCAATTTTTTGAATTTCGTGCGACGTGCGGAAACCGTCAAAGAAATTTACAAAGGGAATACGTCCCTTAATCGCGGCAAGGTGCGCGACGGCTGATAAATCCATAACTTCTTGCACGCTGGATTCTGCAAGCATGGCGCAACCTGTTTGACGCGCCGACATTACGTCTTGATGATCTCCGAAAATATTTAAAGTGGACGTTGCAAGTGCGCGCGCCGATACGTGAAAGACACCGGGCAGAAGTTCACCGGCGATTTTGTACAAGTTCGGTATCATAAGCAAAAAGCCTTGTGACGCCGTGTAAGTCGTTGTAAGTGCGCCTGCCTGCAGTGAACCGTGAACAGTTCCTGCCGCGCCGCCTTCAGATTGCAATTCTACCAAACGTACTTTTTGCCCAAAAATATTTTTGGCGCCTTTAGCCGCCATTTCGTCAACGTCTTCTGCCATAGGCGACGACGGCGTTATGGGATAGATCGCGGCAACCTCCGTGAATGCGTATGAGATATACGCCGCCGCCTGATTGCCGTCCATCGTCTTCATTTTTTTACTCATGTATCCTTAGAGTCTCCTCTCAAAAAAAATAAACCGCAGGAATTATATCACGCGGTTATTTAAATGTAAATTATTTTGAATAGCTGGATTTTTTCCGAAAAAATTTCAATTTGTAAAAATGGAATAGCTTAATTCCCATTTTAATTTATATGAATGATAGGGCAGGGAAACATTATTTATTTTCAGTGTTTCGTTTACAAGAGCGCCGGGCGCAACACGAATGTTAAGATTGTCGAAAACGGGAGCGCCTTTCCATACAATTTTACCATTGAGACGATCTACAATCGTCAAGCTGTAAATGTCGATTTTGTAAATGCTCGCGGTTTTGTCGCCGATATTAGAAATTGTCGCGTCCAAGTAAAGGGTATCGCCGCTTGTAGTGATATTTTGAATATCAAGGCGCGGATCTTCATTGGCGCTTACTGACGACGGAAAGATTATCAGAGCAAGCGCGAAGATAAAACATATACGCGCCAATACTCCTTTCACGTCAAAAAAATTTAAACTTGACATTTTAACCGCCGTTACCAAAAAATTTTTAGCAACGACTTTCACCACCTTTGATAATTTTTAGAAAATTTTATAAAAAAATTGTAAAAATGTCTAACTCAAAGATGCTCTAATAATTTTTTACCTAATGAAATTTATTTGAAAAAATTTTTATGCGCGTTCGACGTGAAGAATATTTGGTGATATAATAAGTGAAAATTTTTAAGGAGGCGGAGTTTTGCAAAGACAAAAAACTTTGAAAAGTTCAATCGAAAAGCGCGGCGTCGGTTTACATTCCGGCGTTGAAGTGCGATTGAAACTTAAACCGGGCGAAGTTGGCGAAGGTATAATTTTTGTCCGAACAGACTTACAAGGGCAACCTACAATTCACGCGACTGCGGCTAATGTCACGTCTACACTGCGTGCCACGACAATTGAAGAAAACGGCGTAAAGGTTTTTACCATTGAACATTTAATGAGTGCGCTGAACGCCTGCGGTATCGACAACTGCCAAATTGAATTGAATGCGGAAGAACCGCCTGTACTCGGCGGCAACTCCGTAGATTTTTTTGAAATGATTCAATCTGTCGGCATTGTTGAGCAAGATGAAAATCGCCGTTATATTCGCCTTGAAAAAATTTACCGCGCAGATTCGGACGACGGCAAAAAATTTATAATCGCCCTGCCTTATGACGGTTTCCGTGTAAGTTTTACGTCAATTAATCCGCACCCTTTGATAGGTATTCAGTACGCTGACTTTGAAATTACTCAAGACGTTTACAGAAATGAAATTGCGCCTGCGCGGACGATAGCTTATGAAAAAGAAATTGACGCCTTGCGTAAAATGGGATTAGGTCTTGGCGGCACCATTGAAAATGTTATCGTCTACAATGACGAAGGCTGGCTTAATCCGCTGAAATATCCCGATGAACTGGTACGGCATAAGATTTTGGACGTTATCGGTGATATGCGGCTTGCAGGAATTTTTAACTGTCATGTAATCGCGGCGGCGTCAGGTCACGCGCTCAATACTAAGCTTGCAAAAAAAATTTATGAAGATATCAGCTGCGTGTAGAAGTGGCAGTCTGTAAAAAGGGGAGAATAAAAATGGTATTGGACATTGAAGAAATTATGAAGATACTCCCGCATCGTCCGCCAATGTTGCTTGTAGACAGAATTTTGGAAATAGATCCTTTTAAATCGGCGACGGGCTTAAAAAATATCACAATGAATGAGCCGCAATTTGCAGGACACTTTCCCGGTCACCCCATAATGCCGGGCGTTTTGCAACTTGAGGCAATGGCGCAGGTAGGCGGCGTTGCAATGCTTTATCCTGAAGAGCATCGCGGCAAAATTGCGCTATTCGGCGGCATGGATAACATAAAATTTAAAAAGCCCATTGTACCTGGTGATACGTTAATTACTCGTGCAGAAATAGTAAAAGTTCGCGGTGACTTCGGTGTACTTCATGCTGACGGTTACGTTGACGACAAACTTGTTTCATCTGCCGATTTTAAATTTGCTTTGAAACGCAACGAAGAAATGTTCAGTTTAGCCGGTAAGGAGTAGGGAACAGGGAATTTTAGGGAACAGGGAGCAGGGATCAGTTTTCCTAGCACCTAAAAGCTAATAGCTAATAGCTAACAGCTAATCCCTAATCAGGGAACAGGGAACAGGGATCAGTTTTCCTAGCACCTAAAACCTAAAAGCTAATAGCTAATAGCTAACAGCTAACCGCTAATCCCTAAACAGGGAACAGGGATTAGGGATCAGGGACTAGTTAAAAGCTAACAGCTAACAGCTAACACCTAACACCTAAAACCTAAAAGCTAATAGCTAATAGCTAACAGCTAACCGCTAAACAGGAGATGTTGGAAAAAATGGAATCGAACATTCACGCCAGCGCGGTCATTTCACCAAGTGCAAAAATAGGAAATAATGTGACAATAGGTCCTTATACGGTGATTGGCGATGAAGTGGTTATCGGCGACGGTTCAAATATAGGACCCCACTCAGTCATTTCCAAGTGGACGACTTTAGGCAAAGAATGCCGCGTTTTTCAATTTGCATCGGTAGGTGCTGAACCGCAAGATTTAAAATTCAAAGGCGAACAAAGCTCCACAATTATCGGCGACAGAACAGTAATTCGCGAAGGCGCTACTATTCACCGTGCTACCGGCGAAGGCAACGAAACACGTATAGGCAGTGACTGTCTTCTAATGGCTTATATTCACGTGGCTCATAACTGCGTTTTAGGCAATCACGTTATTATGTCGAATTTGGCAAGTTGTTCCGGTCATGCAATTGTTGAAGACAGGGTTGTTATCGGCGGCATGGCAGGCGTTCATCAATTCGTGAAAATTGGACGCAATGCAATGGTCGGCGGTATGAGTAAACTCGTCCAAGATGTCGTGCCGTATACTTTGGTTGACGGTCACCCTGCCAAAGTCGTTGGGCTTAACAACGTCGGCATTTCCCGCGCAGGTATTCCCCTTGAATCTCGGCGGCTTATTAAAAAGGCGTACAAAATTTTATATCGATCGGGTTTAAGTTTAGCCGAAGCCATTGCCGTAATTGAGCAGGAAGTTGATTCATGCGAAGAAGTGGAGCATTTTTTGAGATTTTTGCGAAATGCGGAGCGCGGTATTTGCAGAGAACGTCGCGAAATTGAATAATTTGGTTGAATTTTTAATTTGAATGTAAGCAATAATAATTCGGAGGTAGTAATTTATATGGAGAAACTCGGACTTTTGGCGGGAGTAGGAAAATTGCCGGTAGAATGTGCAAGGACAGCTAAAAAACTCGGCTATGAAGTGTACGCGGTAGGACTTTTGCCGGAAAGCGATCCGCAAATTGCTGAATTCTCAAAAGATTATCAGCAAATTAGCGTTGGGCAACTCGGCGAAATTTTAAAATATTTTAAAGATAACGGGCTTGAAAAAGTTACAATGATTGGCAAAGTGACGAAAGAATTATTATTTAACGGAAAAGTTCAGCCCGATCAAAAGATGATTGAACTTATAACTTCTCTTTCTGATAGAAGCGATAACACGATTATGATGGCGTTTATATTGGAATTGGCGAAGGCGGGACTTCAAACTTTCGACCAAACCGCGCTGATTCGTCGTCTAATGCCGCGCAGAGGAGTAATTACAAGCCGTGAACCTTCAAGCGTCGAGCGTCAAGATATTGATTTTGGTTTTGTTATCGCTAAAGAATTGGGACGCCTTGACGTTGGACAAACCGTTGTTGTAAAAAATCGCGCAGTTATGGCGCTTGAGGCGATTGAAGGCACAGACGAATGTATAAGACGCGGCGGCAAGTTGGCAGTAAGCGGTGCCGTTGTTGCAAAAGTTTCTAAACCGAATCAAGATAATCGATTTGACGTTCCTACTGTCGGTCCGCAAACAATTAAAGTTATGGCGGAAGTCGACGCGACTGCTCTTGCCATTGAGGCTGATAAAACTTTGCTGGTTGATAAAGAAAATATGGTTGCCTTCGCAGACGAACACGGCATGACTATAGTTGCGATTTAGCTGTTAGCGATTAGCTGTTAGCTGTTAGCTATTAGCTGTTAGCCATTAGCCATTATCTTTTATCTACTCACTACTCACTACTAACTACTTACTAACTATGAAAATTATGATGACGGCGGGCGAAGCGTCAGGCAATGTTCATGGCGCCAGCCTTGCACGCGAAATTAAAAAAATTTCACCGTCAACCGAGCTTTTCGGTATGGGCGGTGACGAAATGCAGGCGGCAAGCGTCCGCCTTGTACGAAATTATAAAGACTACAACGTTATGGGCGTCATTGAAGTTTTGAAAAATCTGCGCAAAATTTTAAAACTTCTCGACGATTTAACTGAAATTGTTCGCACTGAAAAGCCGGATTTATTGGTTTTAATCGATTATCCCGATTTTAATTGGCGGCTTGCCGAACGTGTAAAAAAATTTGGCGTAAAAATTTTGTCGTACATTCCGCCTTCTGCATGGGCATGGAGAAAATCTCGCGCCGCTAAATGCGCAAAAATCGCCGATGAATTTATCGCAATATTTCCTTTTGAACTGCCGCCGTACGAAAAAGCCGGTGCAAAAATTTCTTTTCTCGGCAACCCGCTTGTCGATACGGTTAAACCTTCATTAACTTTGGACGCCGCACGGAAATTTTTCAACGTAAATGAATCAGAGCACGTGATACTTTTAATGCCCGGCAGTCGAAAGCAAGAAATAAAATTAATTTTGCCTGAAATGTTGAGCGCGGTTAAGATTTTGTCGGTGAAAAATCCGGCAAAATTTTTTTTACCCGTCGCTGATAATGTCGACGAATCCGAAATTTCGCGGCAAGTACGCGCGGCTAATGTCAACGTAACACTTACAAAATTGTACCGTTATGATTTAATGGGCATTGCAGATGCGGCTATGGCAACTTCAGGCACGGTGGTTTTGGAGGCGGCGCTGATGAATTTGCCGTGCGTCGTGCTTTACAAAATGGCGCGATTAAATTATTTTATCGGCAAAAT
>CAJOKY010000090.1 GCA_905235425.1 uncultured Selenomonadaceae bacterium | reverse complement strand
CAAGGACGTGCGCAGGTTTTTCTTTGCGCCAAAGAAAAGTAAGTTAAAAAAATCTTAACATTTTTTTATAAATATAGACTTATTCAACACGCCTTAGCTGTTAGCTTTTAGCTTTTAGCCACTATTAACTAAACGAAAGGAATTTTAAATGGCAATACTTGAAATAAAAACTGCAGGAGACCCCGTACTTAAACAACGTTGCGCCGAAGTTGATAAAATTGACAAACGCATTAAAAAACTGCTTGACGATATGGCGGAGACAATGTACGCAAGTGAAGGCGTGGGAATTGCCGCGCCGCAAGTCGGCATACCAATTCGCGCTGTTGTCGTTGACGTTGATAAAAAACGCTACGATTTAATTAATCCCGTCATTACCTACCGTGAAGGCTCGGTGATTGATTCGGAAGGTTGTCTGTCATGTCCCGATCTTTACGGCGATGTTGAACGCGCAGAAAAAATCCGCGTAAAGTACACTACGCGTTTTCATAAAGAAAAAGAAATTGAGGCGGAAGGTTTATTGGCTCGTTGCATTCAGCACGAATTGGATCATCTTGAAGGTCGGCTTTTTATCGAAATTGCGCAGAATCTTAAACGCGGCAAGGGGAACAGGGAACAGGGAACAGGGAGTAGGGATTAGATACTACTGACTACTCACTACCTACTACTTACTATTCACTACCCTATACACAGCCGCGTACATTGCAGGCAACACCAAAAGTGTAAGCACCGTTGCCACAATCAAGCCGCTTGCTATCGCCACCGCCATCGGTTTCCAAAAAGTACTTGACATAAGCGGCAACATTCCGAGAATCGCCGCCGCCGCAGTCAACATTATCGGTCTGAATCTCAAAATTGCCGAATCAATTATCGCATCCCATGCCGTTTCTCCGTCAGCAATGTGTTTTTGTATTTGGTCAATCAAAATTACCGAATTTCTTATAATCATTCCCGACAGCGCCAAAATTCCCAAGTACGCGACAAAACCTAAGGCGGAATTTGTTAAAATCATTCCCCATGCAACGCCGATTAATCCCATAGGCGCGGTTAAAAGCGTCAACACCATTTGTGTACCGTTGCGCAGTTGGAACATTAACAGCGTCATTATGATAAAAATCATCGCCGGTACGGGTACGATTAAATGTCCCAGTGATTCGTGACTTTTTTCAAGCGCACCGCCTATTTCAATTTTGCAACCTGCCGGTAAATCTGCGCGAATATCAGCCGTAGCGGCGAAGGCTTTTTTAGTTGCGTCGTCGGCAGTGCCTTCAATTACGTTTGCTTGTATCGTGATTGTCGGCATTAAGTCACGACGCTTTATAAAGCCGTCTTCTGCCGCGAAAGAAATTTTTGCCACTTGTGACAGCGGCACATAACCTGCCGCGCCTAAATAAATCGGCATATCTTTCAACTGCGAAAGTTCACGCCGATTATTTTTTGTCAAGCGTAAATCTATATCAATCGTCCTGTCGCCTGTATAAAATTGTGCCGCCGTCGCACCGGTAATTTCAGTGTAAATCATCTGCGAAACAGTCTGCGCGGAAAGTCCCATAGCACGAATTTTATTTTGGTCAAGTTCAAGACGCATAACTTTACTTTTGGCGTACCAATCAAAATTTATGTCGATAACGTTGGGGTCTTGAGAAATTTTTTTGACAACTTTTTCCGCAATGTCTTTTGTCGTATCGATATCATACGCCGATACTCTCAACATAATGGGATAATCTGAAGGCGGTCCTGTTTGAATATATCTCAAATTACTTTGCACGTCGGGAAAATCAGTAGACATTGCATTTTTAATTTCTGCCGCCAAAATTTCCCGCGTCTCGGTATCGTTGGCAACAATGACAAATTGCGCGTAATTGTCACGGTCTGAAATGGGATTAAGCGTCAACACAAAACGCGGCGCACATCTGCCGACATAGTACGAAAAATTATTTATTTTATCTGCGTGTTGCGAAAGGAATTTGGAAAATTTTTCCGCTTCACTTTCCGTAGCCTTAAGTGAGGCACTGTTCGGCAGGTACATATCGACAATAATTTCAGGACGCAATGACGGCGGAAAAAATTCTGACTTGATAAATTTCATTGCCCAAATTGAAACTGCGAACATTCCCACCGTTGCAATGAGTACAATTTTTTTGTACGTTAAAAATTTTTCCAAAACTGCGCGGAAAATTTTGTAGAATTTATTTTGATAGGGGTCTGCCTTTTCGCCTTCGTGAACATTGACGCGGATAATGTGGTAGCCGTAAAGCGGAGCGACCATTACAGAGACAATCCAAGAAAGTATCAGCGCCGTTGAAATGACGGGGAAAAGTGCGCTGCAAAATTCGCTTGCCATACCCTTTGCAAAGGCAACAGGTATGAATCCCGCGCAGGTTATCAGCGTCCCCGTAAGCATAGGTTTTGCCGTCGCCTCAAATGCATAACAAGCCGCGTCGAATCTGTTCAGCCCGCGTTCCAACTGCACGCTCATCATCTCAACTGCAATAATCGCATCGTCTACCAAAAGACCCAGTGCTATTATCAGCGCACCTAGTGAAACTTTGTGCAAGTCAATTCCGAAAATGTACATTACGACAAAGACGCCTGCCAACACCAGCGGTATGCAACCTGCCACGACCAAGCCGGTACGCAAGCCCAAACTTAAAAAGCTTACTGCCAAAACAATTACAATCGCTTCAGTCAACGTCTTAACAAATGTGCCGATTGATTCATCTACAACTTTCGGCTGGTCTGATACTTGATGAATTTCCAATCCCAACGACAAATCTGCCTGTTCGCGTGAAACAATTTCGCTTAAATCTTCGCCGAGCTTTAAAATATTTCCGCCAGGCGTCATGGATACTGCAAGCCCTACTGCAGGTTCACCGTTAAAAAACATTTTTGGTTCGGCAGGATCAACTGTCCGCCTTTCAACCGTCGCGATATCGCCGAGTCTGAAAATTTTTCCTCCGGCATTTATAGGCGAATTTTTTATTTCCTCCACAGCGTCAAATTGTCCCGTAACACGAATGAAAACTTTATCCGAATTTGTTTCTACAAACGGCGTGGCGGTTATTTGATTTTGTTGTTGCAAGGTATTGGCGATAACCTGCGGACTTATGCCCAATTCGGCAAGCTTTGAACTTTCGACTTCGATATAAATTTTTTCCGGCTGTTCGCCGATTAATTCAACTTTCTGAACGTCGGGCAATATCAACATATGTTGGCGAATATTTTCAGCCTTTTGACGCAGTTCCTCATATGAATAGCCGTCACCGGTCATGGCGTAGATTGAACCAAAAACGTCGTCGAATCTGTCATTATAAAAAGGACCGTAAACGCCGGTCGGAAAATCACGCTTAACATCTTCGCAAAAATTTCTTACGTCGCGCCATGTCGGTCTGATATCTTTCTTTTCAATGTAGTCATCAAGTTCAACGTAAATGACGGTGCGTCCCGCCCAAGTTTCGCTCGTAAGTCTTTTTAGGTGCGGTATGTCTTGAATTTTTTTCTCAAGTTTATCGGTAACTTGATTCTGCATTTCTTCTGCAGTTGAACCTAACCATACGGCGGAAATAACCATTTGGCGGATTGTATAGGCGGGGTCTTCCATACGTCCCAATTTTGTATACGCAAAAACGCCGCCTATCGCGGTAACTATAATGAAGTACCATAATAATGAAGTACCATACCAAGACGCGATTATTTAGTGACACTTCAGTTAAATTTCTCATTTTTTTATCCTGATTCTTAATTCCTAATTAACAATTAACAATTATCAATTTTTAATTGTTCCTGACTTCCTGTCCTTCGTGCAGTTTCTGAATGCCCGCCGTTACAACTTTATCCTGCGTCGAAAGTCCGCGTACCAAAACTTCATTGCCACTGAAATTTTCCACCTTGACATTTTTCAACGCAACTTTATTTTCCTTCGTGACAATCCAAACCTGCGCGTTATCGCCGGTCTGATAAATCGCTGACAGCGGTAAAATTACGGCATTGGCAAGCGAATCAGCAGAATTTAAAATAACTTCGGCTGTCATACCGAGCTGAATATTTGGCGGCGGATTTCTAAGAGAAAGCCTTATTCGATACGTCCGCGCAGTTTCATCAGCCATTGGCGCAATTTCACGAACTACGCCTTGCGAACTGCCGTTCACTGCCCAAAAAGTCACGTCCGCATTTTTACCTACAGAAATATTTTTTAAATGATTTTCCGGCACGTCGATTTCAACTTCCAATTCACCCGTCTGTACCAAAGTTAAAACAGTTTGCCCTGCTGATACAACCTGCCCTGCCTCTGCGTTGACGGCAGAAATTATACCGTCGGCATTAGATGTAAGTTGCGTGTAGTTTAAAACATTTCGCGATTGTTCAGCCTGCGCGACAGCGGCATTGTAAGAGGCAACGGCGTTATCATAAGCGGCTTGATATTGGTCAAGGGTTGCGGCGGCAATGGCATTTTCTTTGTAAAGCGCGGCGTAACGCTCCAAATTGGATTTTGCCAAATTTACTTGAGATTGATAAAGCTCAACCTGCGCAGTACCGACGTTAAGCTGTTGCACGGCGTCCCGTGAATCTATCGTCATCAAAACTTCACCGGCGTATACATAGCTGCCTTTCTGCACGTCGCGTGAAATTATTCTGCCGCCTGTTTGAAATGCCAAATTTGATTCGTACCTGCCTTTTACTACGCCGGGATAAGTGTCCGAAATGAAATTAGGCGTTTGACTTGCCGAGACAGTTTTTACAAGCGGCGGAAGTGGCGGTTCAACTTTTTTTTCGGAACAGCCCGACATTAAAAGCGCCGTCATAATCATCAAGATGCAAAATCTTTTCAAAATTTCCAACCCCATTAAAAATTTTCTTAATAGATTATATCACATTAAAATCATATGTAAAAAATTTTTTTTTTGTAAAATTTGCAGACATATGAAAGAAAACGTTGTAAAATAATATCCAAATTTTGTGGAAGGAGTTTAAAATTCGGAGGAGATATGAAAAAATATTATACAATCGGCTTGGTATTGGTATTAATGTGCGCAGTGGCATTGATAGCTTATGGAATGTATTTAAATCGCGCAGGTGAAAGTAAAATTGCTGAACGAATGGAAAATCGAGCAATTCCATTACAAGGAGACAAGGCGAAATTCCGAAATATTAATCCTACTTTTTTTTTGGATACGATTAATTTTTATTCCGACGAAATGGCTGACGCCGTAGCGCTGATTGACGGCAGAGTCACTGAAATATTTGTCGACAAAAACAGTAAGGTATCGGAAGGGCAACTTTTATTTCGCTTGAAAAATGATGATGTACCGCTTAAAATCCAAGAGGCGGAAAGTAACATACTCCGCGCAGAGGCTCAACTTGCCAATGCCCGCACTTCCTTCGCAAGATATACGCGGCTTATGGAAAAAGACGCCACGTCTAAAGAAAAATACGACGAATCGCAAATGCAATTTTTGGCTGCCGAAGCCGCTTTAAAGCAGGCTGTAGCTGTTCGTGATCAATACGTTGTTCAAGAAGGCAGACAAGATATCTACGCGCCGATTGACGGCGAAGTTTTGATTCTCTACAAACAAATGGGCGCTTATGTTTCAACCGGTACGCCGGTTGCACTTATCGGCAATTTCAATCGCCTTTACTTTTCAATGCCGCTTGAGGACGAAGTTGCTCAACATCTTTTGACAAATAAAAACTTTGAACTGCATTTTCGCAACGCCAACGCTTTAAGAAAAGCTTACGATACGGAATTTGCGGCAGGAAATAAAGGCGGCGAACAAGTTTTTAATGCAAACGTACTTGAAATTACGCCGTCGCTTTCAGAACCTGCCGCAATGAGAAAAGTTGTTTGGGAAGTCGACAATTCGGTTGGTCTTTTAGAGCCGCAAACTTACAACGGCGTGACAATGCGAATTGCCACTCCCCGCCGCGCCTTGACAGTGCCGCTTGCTGCAGTTGCGGGACAGAATAGATCCGCCGTATTTGTCGTGACGGCAGCAAATACGCTTGAACGCCGCGCTGTTAATGTCGGTGTTGATGACGGCTCTTACATTGAAATTACCGCCGGTCTCAAAGAAGGTGAAACTGTAGTGACTTCCGCAACGGAAGGACTTACAAGCGGCGTAAAAGTAGAAGTAACATTGACGGGAGGCGGAAATTAATGCTAAAAGACAACAATCAAATTTTCAGTCAAGAAGCGCTGGATAAATTACGATCGCCTGAAAAATTGGATACAATGTTGCCGATAACTACGCCGATAACGTGGATGTCATTGGTAGCGATTTTGATATTACTTTTCTCCGTCGTCTTATGGTCAATTTATGGTGCTTTCACTGTAAAGGCGGACGGTGTTGGAATGATTATGGATTCAGCCGGTGTTATGAACATTACGCACGTTGGCAACGGTAAAATCGCCAAACTTTACGTCAAGCCCGGCAACAGTGTAAAGAAAGGGCAACTTATTGCGCATATGGAGCAAGCTGAATTAATTGCCGATACCAGAATGGCGCAGTACGGTATGGGTCTTGCGTCGAACGACAGAGACGCAATGCGGCAGGCTTATCAGTACGACGCGAAAAAATATCAGCAGGACGTGACTCAAGATATTTACAGCGACTACGACGGCATTATTGATGAAGTTATGGTTACCGAAGGCACAATCGTAAGCGCCGGAACGCCTATTTGCAGTGTTCGCTTGACGCAAAATCGCGATGAACTTTTGGGACTGCTTTACATACCGCTTGACAAAGGTAAACGCGTTACACCGAATATGACGATTCAGCTTGCACCAAACGGCGTTGACGTATCGCAGACAGGTAGTCTTATCGGCGTTGTTCGTACCGTGTCACAATATCCCTTGACGCCGCAAAGTCTTCAACTTCATTTAGGCAATCAGCAACTCGCGCAGTATATTTTACAGGCGAATCAAGGCGCGGTTATGGAAGTGACTTTCGATCTTGTCAAAGATCCTTCGTCGGAGTCAGGCTATTTGTGGACTTCGGTTGTAGGTGAACATAAGCGGATAACGCCCGGCAGTTTTTGTACGGGTTCAATCATTATCGACCGTAAGCCTCCGATTGAAAAAGTTTTTTACAAATTAAGCCAATGGCTACGGAGCAGATAGAGAAATGTAGAATTTAGAATTTAGGATTTAGAATCTAAAATTAAGAGCTAATAAGGATTTTTTAATGGAATTTTTAAAAGCAATTTTTGAAAAAATAAAGAGCTTTTTTGTAAGCAAAAGCCGCATCAAAGTTCCTACCGTTTTGCAAATGGAGGCTACCGAGTGCGGCGCGGCGGCGTTAGCTATGATTTTGGCGCATTATAAATTATGGATACCGCTTGAAAAATTGCGCCAAGAGTGCGGCGTCAATCGTGACGGCTCAAAGGCAAGTTGCGTAATTCGTGCGGCACGACATCGCGGCTGTAAAGCGAACGGCTACAAGTGGAACGTTGACAGATTATTGGAAGTCGGCGTGTACCCTTTGATAATTCACTGGGAATTTAACCACTTCGTCGTGTTGGAAGGCATTAAAGGCGATACCGCGTACTTGAACGATCCCGCTATGGGCAGGCGTACCGTACCGCTTGGAGATTTTCGCACGTCTTATACAGGCGTTGCATTAAACATTGTGCCGGACGAAGGATTTAAGCCGGAAGGTCACCGCTACAATATTTTTAAAGCAGTCTATCAAAAACTTATGCAAGACAAATGGTCGGCGCTTTTTATCCTCCTGCTTAATCTCGGCTTGATTATACCGGGTCTCGCCTCGCCGGTATTCAGTCAAATTTTCTTGGACGATATTTTAATGAAGAAACATTTTGACTGGATGTTCAATTTCTGTTTGGCAATGACGGCATCGTTTATAGTCTGCGGCATAATGACGTGGTTGCAGGCAGTCATTTTGACGCGTTGGCAGAGAAAATTGACGCTGGCTGATTCATCAAGCTTTTTCTGGCATTTACTACGCTTACCAATGGAATTTTTTCATCAACGCTACGCGGCAGAAGTTGCAAGCCGTGTAGGTTTTAACGAATCAATCGCGGCTGTACTTTCCGGTCCTGCGGCAACTGCGGCATTAAATTTTCTCGTCGCGATTTTCTACCTGCTTTTACTCTTGCAGTACGACGTGACTTTAACGATTATCGGCGTAGTTTTTTCCGCTATCGACATCATAGTATTTTTTGCACTGCGCAGACATTTAACCGATTTGAATATGAAGATTCAGCAGGATTCGGGTAAAGAATACGGCGCGGCAATGAACGGCTTGCAGATGATTGAGACGATTAAGGCTAACGGTAACGAGGCGGACTTTTTTACAAAGTGGGCTGGTTATCAGACAAAGGTTTTGGCAGGCAGTCAAGACGTGGCACTTTGGTCAATGACTGCTACGATTTTGCCGACGCTTATGGGCGGTTTAAACGGCGCGCTTATTATGACGCTGGGCGGCTTTTCAATTATGGATGGCGCAATGACCGCCGGCATGTTCATGGCTTTTCAAAGTTTAATGGGAAGTTTTCAAGCGCCGGTAAACGCATTGCTTGGCTTAGGTTCAACGTTGCAGTCAACCGAAATGCAGATGCAACGCCTTGACGACGTGCGACGCTACGGCATTGATACTTTGAACTGCAAAGACGAAGAAACTAACATAAGCGACATAAAAAGGTTAAGTGGTGAATTGGAACTTAAAGATATTGACTTCGGCTACAGTCCTCTTGAAAAGCCGCTGTTAAATAAATTCAATCTGCACGTAAAGCCCGGGCATTGGGTAGCGGTTGTAGGCGCGTCCGGTAGCGGTAAATCCACCGTTGCAAAAGTTGTAACCGGCATTTATGAAGAGTGGTCGGGCGAGGTGAAATTTGACGGCGTACCGCGCAGACAACTTCCGCGCTCTGTTATCGTCAATTCACTTTCCTGCGTTGACCAAGACGTTTTTCAAATTACCGGCACTATTACGGAAAATTTGACTCTGTTTGACGAGTCTGTAAGAAAAAGTGACGTGGTACAGGCGGCTAAAGATGCTTGCATACATGATGACATTATGCAACTTGACGGCGGCTACGACGCGCAGGTTTCAGAAGGCGGTTTAAATTTCAGCGGCGGTCAGCGTCAAAGATTGGAAATTGCCCGTGCATTGGCTAATAATCCTTCACTTTTGGTGTTGGACGAGGCGACCAGTGCGCTTGACCCAATGACAGAGCAGGTTGTATTGGAAAATATCAGGCGGCGCGGTTGCAGTTGCCTAATCGTAGCACACAGACTTTCTACTATTCGTGATGCCGACGAAATTATTATGTTACATCAAGGCGTAGTTGTTGAACGCGGCACGCATAGGGAAATGATGAAACACGACGGTCCGTATCGCCGATTGATTGAAGAAAGGAGCGCGGAGGAAGACAGTGTCGACGAATAAAATTGATTTGACTAAAAAAGCGCCCCTTCTTGTAAAATTATCGGCAGGCGAACGCTTTACGCTTGAAAATGCCGAATCTTTAGCGATTGTGCGAAGTGGAAAAATTGAGGTTTACTCCGCTACTGATGATAATACAAATGTTTTTGGCGAAACGACATTTCGGCAACAATTTTTGGCAGAAATAGGCATCGGCGGCGCGGCCTTTCCTGCACTTGACGAATTTGAAACGGTTGACACGGTGCTTTATGCATTGGAAGATGCTGAAATTGAAATTTTGCATTTTCAAGAGATGAACTTAGCCGAATTACAGAGGTTAATGCGCGATTGGTTCGGCTATCTTTCAAAATCATCTTGGCTTACACTTTTGGCAGATAAGGGCGATGAACAGGTTATCGCGTGGCGTGACGGTACTGTTTTAAACGGCAAGGAAACTTCATTAGACGATTTACTTAACGAGTTCCGCGACAATGAAGAAATTTTTTCAATGTTGCTCGGTATGCGCTTTACTTCAGAAGACAGAAGATTTACCCGCCGCGTAAAAGCTCGTGCGCGTAATCAATCGCGTATGGTACAAAATTCCATTGCCAACTTGCTCGGTGAAGAGAATAAGCCGTTCAGTGAAGGTGCTGACGACGTACGCGGCGCAAATGCTCTTGAAGAAGTTACGTTTATCGTACGCACCATAGCCGCCGCCTTAAATATGCCCAATGACAACATAAAAATTGCGCCGGAACTTACACGCAAGCTTGACCAAATTCGTATTATTCGCCGGCTTATGCAAAAGGGAAATATGCAGATGCGCTTAATTTCTCTTGAAAAAGACTGGTACAAGAAAGACAGCAGCGTCATTATCGGTTACTACGGCGAAGATAAAGATTTAGCCGCATTTATACCGACTTCGCCGAGCAGTTACAAAGTTATTACGAAGAAAAATCCCGAAGGATTTGAGCTTAATGACGAAGTTGCCGCTAAACTTCAAAAAGATGCCTTTGTCTGCTACGCCGGTTTTCCAACGCGAAAGTTAGGCGTATTTGACTTGCTGAAATTTATTTTCAAGCAATGTTGGTTTGCCGATTATCGTACGGTTATATTGATATCGCTTTTTTCAGGCTTAATACCGCTGATAATGCCTATTGTCACGGAAACAATTTTTCAAGACATAATACCGAATCTCGACTACAGCGGACTTTCCACAGTCACGCAGGTTACTTTTATCACCAGCTTTACAATGGCGTCACTTAGTATTGTGCGAACAATCGCCGTAATGCGCATAACTACCAAAATTGATATGGCGACGGAAGCGGCATTATGGGGAAGGCTTTTAAATCTGCCGACGACTTTTTTCAGAAAGTACACTTCCGGCGAACTTGCCAGCAGAATGGGCGGTATGGGCGTCATAAAGGGGCTTGTAAGCCCTGAGTTTATCGGCGACCTATTCGGCTTTGTATTTTCATTTTGGAGCATATTTTTAATGTGCTACTACAGCTTGAAATTGACGGCGGCGGCAGTTGCAGTTTGGTTTGTATACTGTTTAATTACGGCGGGATTTTATTGGCAAACGCTAAAAATTCAGCGCAAAATGATTGGTACGGGCAACAAACTTTCCGGCATGATTCAGCAGATTTTTTCGGGACTTGCGAAATTTCGTGAACACGGCGCCGAAAAGCAGGCGTTTTTGTTATGGTCAAAGGTTTTCGGTGAACATTGGAACTGGAGTTTAAAACTTCGCTGGCTCGGCAACTACAACCTGATTATAGGCAGTATGCAGCCGTTTATCTTGTCAATGCTGTTATACTATATCGCGGTTTACGGAATGCATGAAATTGGTCCGAACGGTCAACAGATTCAAGGCATAACCTACGCGCAGTTCATAGCATTTCAAGCGGCGTATACTTCGTTTAACGGTACACTCAACGGCGTTATCCCTCTTGTAGCGCATTACTTTGAAATTCAGCCGCACATTGAGAATTTAAAGCCGATTTTGGAAGAAGTTCCCGAAAGTGTCGGTGATAAAATTGACGCGGGCGTACTTTCCGGCGCGATTGAGGTCAGCAACTTAACTTTTGGCTACGGCGAAAACGGCAGGGAGGTTTTACACAACTTAAGCTTTAAAATTTCTGCCGGTGAACACGTGGCGATTGTCGGAAAAAGCGGCTGTGGCAAGTCAACGCTGGTAAGATTACTTTTGGGCTTTGAAACGCCGCGCAGAGGTGCTATTCTGTACGACGGTCAAGATTTATCGGAATTGAATATGCCGTCTGTGCGTACGCAAATGGGCGTTGTTTTGCAAAACGGTCAGCTGATGCAGGGCGATATTTTTACAAATATTATAGGTACAAATGCCTTGACGCAGGACGACGCTTGGCAGGCTGCAGAGGCGGCGGGTATTGCTGAAGATATCGCGCAAATGCCTATGGGTATGCAAACGGTCATTTCAGAAGGTTCAAGCAATATTTCCGGCGGTCAGCGGCAGAGAATTTTAATTGCTCGTGCATTGGTTACAAAACCTTCAATTTTGATTTTTGACGAGGCAACAAGCGCATTGGATAACCGCACTCAAGCTATTGTTACAAACAGCTTGAATAACCTTCACGCTACAAGAATAATTGTTGCGCATAGGCTTTCAACTATTCGCCAATGTGATAAAATATTTGTTATGGACGCGGGAAATATTGTCGAACAAGGCGGCTTTGATGAGCTTGTTGCTAAGGGCGGCATTTTTTCAAATTTGGTAAAGCGTCAAATGGCGTAAGTAGCGGTTAGCGATTAGCAATTAGCAATTAGCCATTAGCCATTAGCGATTAAAACCTAAAAGCTAAACGCTAATAGCTAAAAGCTACCAGCTAACAGCTATTAACTAACCATAGAAAGGAAGATATTATTTTGAACAAAATTTTAGTTACAGGAGGCGCCGGTTTTCTCGGTTCTCACCTTTGTGAACGTCTGCTTAAGGAAGGCAACGAA
>CAJOKY010000089.1 GCA_905235425.1 uncultured Selenomonadaceae bacterium | reverse complement strand
TTTAATGTCCAGATTTACAATTATATCGGAATCAAAATATACAATATCGTCAATATATTTCGGTAACGCATACGCGACTAAAATTCTATACACAGCGCCGATTGTAAATCTGCTGAACATTGCGGCAGAGGACATCATTTTCCGAATACGTTCAATTTTATTCGCGCAGATTTTTTCAACGTTGTAAAATCTTATCTGTTGGTTATATTGTCCTGCAAGGTATGAAAATTTATCGCGATTATCATCAGTAAGCGTATCATCATGAAGAATGTGAACGGCGACTTTAGACTTTGTATTAGCAAAAATCGACGCTATTGTAGTTCCCGTGAATTTGGAATAACGCCCGTCTTTATCGTACAAACCAAAACAAACATGAATCATAATCTATGCTACGTCCTTTCAAAATATGCAATACAACGATTAATTTTAAAGCCCTGCGCACTGAATTTATTTTCATACTCGGTGCGAATATTTTCCGGCGGCTCATCGGCGTGCAGATCAAAATTTACGTCACGCACCTTTAAACCTGCCAATTCAAACTGTTCAAGCGAAAAATCAAATAAGCCGCGATTATCCGTCTTAAAGTGAATTTCACCGTCCGCCTTTAAAATTTTTTTATACATTTCCAAAAATTTTATATACGTCAAGCGACGTTTGGCATGACGCTTTTTAGACCAGGGATCGCAGAAATTTATATAAAGCCTGTCGACTTCATTTTCAGCAAAAATATTTTCAATGCCGTTAATGTCAAATACTGCCAATCGTACGTTGGGCAAATTTTTTTCGGCAACTTTACGCGCCGCCTTAAGTACAACTCCTGCCTCGACTTCAAGACCCAAAAAATTTATCGCGGGATTATTTTCAGCAATTTGCGTGATAAAGTCACCTTTACCCGTGCCGAGTTCCACGTAAAGCTTGCGTGACAAATCAGCGCCGAATTTTTCCGCCCACTTGCCTTGACATTCTTCACCGATTTTTTCAAGCGTCACGAAGTCAGCAAAATTTTTAAGTTTCTCTTCTGTATGAGGTTTTTTCCTCAATCTCAATTAAACATCTTCCTTTTTATCTTCAAAATTTTTTTCGCGCATTTTAACTGGAAATAGTTGCATTCGTTAAAGATTTTTGGTTAAAGCCCAAGTTTATAATGTCGCCAAGCTGTTCGATAACTGATTGAATTTTTCTTAGCATATTCAGATAACTTCAAGATCTCACCTTCTTTCAGATAAAATTTTACTATATATTTCTGTATTTGTATATAAAATTCAAACGCAAATATACTACTTTGAATAAATTAAAGCTTGTAATTTTTTCGTCGACAAAGTAGAATTACCTTTAAAATTTGTGCGTGAGGTTAAAGCTTTGAAGATAAAATTATTTCTGCTCATAGACTTTATAACAACGATAATCATCACGTCGTACGTGTACTTTACAAATGAAGTGGACGTGGCGATTAATACGGGACTTTCAATTTTTATAGCATTTTCGCCGATAGGATTAATTTTTGCATCGCCGGTAGTCTTGCAAATGGCTAGGCGCGTTTTGGACAAAGAAGGCATAAAAATAAACCGTTTGAAGGCGCTGGAAAATTTTTTAGACATCGACACAGTAGCAGTACCGTTAAACAGATTTTTGACAGACGGCGATTATTTTGTTACGGACTTGGTACCGGTCGGCTTGTCGCAACAGGCGCTTTTAGGTATGGCGGCAACGGCTGAACAAAAGGCGGAACATTCTCTCGGCAGAGTGATTTACAAAACTGCGGCAGGTCGCGGACTTAAAATTTCAAATATCGCCTCAAGTGCAGAAGTGCCGGGTAAAGGCATTGAAGTAGTTGCTAACGGCAGCAGTATTCGCGTAGGTGAACCTGCTTGGGTAGAAAGTCAAGGCGTCGCGGTAGGCAATTCTCTTTTGACGAAGATTGATAAACTTTGCGTCTATGGCAAGACGGTTTTGGTTTTGGGTATCGGTCGAATGGCTCGCGGCATTATCGCGCTTAAAGATGACGTGAATTTTGACGCGAAGGAATTTTTAATGCTACTTAAGCGTAATAAATTTATAACCGTACTACTGACGGCTACAGGTAAAAAGACTGCAAAGAGTTTGGCGAAAAATTTCAATCTTGACGCAGTGAAAACAAATTTGTCACCTGCCGAAAAAGCGCGTGAAGTTCAAATTCTGCGTGCACAAGGTCACAGTGTTGCCTTTGTCACAAATGAAAATACCGATATGCCGGCGCTTGCCGTTGCCGATGTTTCAATTTTTTTGCAACAACAGAATTTATCGCCGCTCATTACCGAAGATGAAAATTTGGATGCACGCGCTGAAAGAAATCTTGCCGAACTTAAAGCCGAGCTTGCCAAAACTTCACTTGATGATGAAGATGATGACGTTGATAAACCTTCGGAAGAATCTGCGCCGGTTGAAAATGCGGACGCCGAAAAGCCGGTTGAAACAATTGCCGATATTGAAATACCGACGCTGAAAAAATTTTTCGTTATTCGTGACACCGTGACACGCGCCGCCGATCTGATTAAAACCAATCGCTACATAACCTACCTGTCGTGGATAATTCTTCTGCCTTTGTGTTTGGCAAATATCCTGCCGAATCCGCCGTTTAAATTTGAACCGCTTATGGCGGTATGCGGCGTGGCAGTATGCTTACTGCTTATTACGCTTAATTCAATGCGTATGCGAAAAATTAAAGATTGAGTAAAATTATTGGAGCTGGGACATTGAAAATTTCAAAGATATATCCCGAAAGTTTAGCCGAAGAATTGGAACTCGTAGTAGGCGATAATATTTTGGAAGTGAACGGCAACAAGCCGCGTGATTTAATTGATTTAAGTTTTGAACTTGCTGAAGAGGAAGTCGAAATTTTAATTGAGCATACCGACGGGGAGCAGGAGTTAATTGCCTTTGAAAAGGACGTTGACGAAGAATTAGGCGTGGAATTTGAAAGCGCCGTCGATAAAATTCAAACCTGCAAAAATAATTGTGTCTTCTGTTTCGTCAATATGATAGCGCCGAATATGCGAAAAACCCTTTCCGTGAAAGATGACGATTACAGACTTTCTTTTTTGTACGGAAATTTTATCACGCTGACCAATCTTAAGCCTGCGGATTTTAATCGCATAAAAAATTTTCACCTTTCGCCGCTTTATGTTTCGGTCCACTCAATGAATCCCGACATACGCGCTAAAATGTTACGTACGCCCAACGCCGCTAAAATTCATTCGCACCTTGACGCGTTGGAAAATGCCGGTGTCGAATACCATACGCAGATTGTACTTTGTCCGAATTTAAATGACGGCGCGGAGCTTGACTACACCATTACCGAGCTTTTAAAGCGCCGTCCGCACGTTTTAAGCCTGGCGATTGTTCCCGTAGGCATTACAAAATATCGGCGCGATAAATTTACTTTGACGCAATTCGATAAGGCAGGCGCGTTGAAAGTCATTGCGCAGGTTGAAAAATTTCAAAAAAAAATCCGCGAAGAATGCGGGAGGACTTTTGTATATTTAGGCGACGAATTTTATTTTTTAGCCGGTCTTGATATGCCGCCGGTTGAATACTACGATGATTTTCCGCAGATTGAAAACGGCATCGGTATGACGCGAAATTTTATTGAAGAGTTTCACGACGCCAAAATCCTACCCTCTACCTCCTACTCCCTACCATCTAAAATTGACGTTATTTGCGGCACTTCCATTGCTACCGTATTAAAAAAACTTGCCGACGAAGAAGTTAGCAAAAATCCCAATCTTGATGTGAAAATTTTGCCGGTAGTAAATAATTTTTTCGGCAGTAAAATCAATGTATCGGGACTTCTTACCGGCGGCGACATTATCGACACGCTGAAAAAGTTTGACAGACCGCGCGACAAAATTTTAATCCCTGCTACCGCGCTAAAGTTCGGCGAAAATGTTTTTTTGGACGATGTGACACTTGCCGACATTGAAAAAAATTTTTCCGTGCAGATTGTACCAGTTTCAACAGGCGACGAATTTTTAAAAGAAATTAGAGGGTAGATTGTAGAGAGTAGAGGGTAGGGGGTAGGAGGTAGGTATTAACTACTAACTACTAACTAACTCACTACTTACTACTCACTACTCACTACTCACTACTTACTATTCTCATTCCGGAAGTTCGTTCAACTCTCTGAGAATCGTACCGTCCGCAAACTCAATCTGCGTAATTTCAATGTGAATGAAACTCTTGCGTAAGCCGTGCCGCATAACGTCGGCATCTTCACGTACAAATGGATTTAAAACTTTGTCAACATTAAAATCCTGTACGCCGTTTTTATTGCCCGTCACATCAACTGAAAAAGGCGTAACACCTTCGCGCCCTTCCTTACCGTCGATAATGACGTTGCCGCCAATCCTCACAATTGGCTTTTCAGACTTCAAGTCAGCTCTAATTTTAAGTTTCAGTATTTTTGAAAAGCCGTACTCGTCACCTTCATGCACAGCGCCTTCAAAACCTTTGACCTTGACGCTGTCCGCAATATCCGCACGAATCGGCGCGTTAATGCTTTCCAACTTCTTTTTCATCGCACGATTAAAGCCGCTGTAGTAATTTTCAAAACCCTTCGCGTTCGTAATTTTCCATGTATCGTCAACTTTTTCAAGCGTCACGTCAAGCTTAAAATAAAAATTCAGACCTTCATTGTAAAATTCAACTGTAGAATGAGTTTCGTTGCCTTCAGTCTTCGGCTTTGAAAAAGTTTTTATCGTGCAGGAAGTAACTGCCGAGTCTTTGAAAAATTTTTGCGCAGTTGACAGCGGCGGTTGCAAGGTAACCTTTCCGGTCTTAACATATTCGTCAACAGCAACTTTAGCCGCGTCGATAAAATCAGGCTTGAGATTTTCATAAGCTGTAGTAAATTCCTGCGTCGAATAAGCCATAACGTCAATTTTTGAATTAATCTGCGCGGTTAAAATTTCTTCAGCGGCAGAATTTAAAACTGCGTCAACGTCAAGGATTTTATAAAAACTTTCGGCGTCGTGCTTTACAACACTTTGACGAAGATTTTTCATAGGATTTTTTGAAGTCTTTGTACTGCCGGTGAATGCTATGACTGCGCCGATACCTATGGCAACAATTAAAAGTAGTGGAATAAAAATTATTAAAATTTTTTTCATGATTAATCCAAAAGGTCGGGACGTCGTGACTCGGTAAGCTTTAACGCTTGCTCTCGACGCCATTTATTAATTTCTGCGTGGTTGCCGGAAAGCAACACGTCCGGAACGGTTTTACCTTCAAAATCGCGCGGTCTTGTATATTGAGGATAAGACAAAATACCGTCAAAAAAAGAATCGGTAACGGCAGAATCAGTAGCGCCCAAAACGCCGGGCAACATTCTTGAAACGGCGTCAACTATCACCATTGCAGGAAGTTCGCCGCCGGTTAAAACGTAATCGCCGATAGAAATTAATTCGTCGGCTAAATCGTAAATCCGCGCGTCAAAGCCTTCATAATGCCCACAGATAAAAATCAGCCGCTCGAAATTTGCAAGCTCCTTCGCCTTGTCTTGATTGAAAGTTTGACCGGCGGGGTCGGTAATTATAATTCGGCGCGATAAATTTTCATCGGACGCCAAAACGTGACGAACTGCGCGATACATCGGTTCAGGCTTAAGCACCATACCGCTGCCGCCGCCGAATGGCGAATCGTCAACTTGTTTGTGCTTGTCAAACGCGAAGTCGCGCAGTTGCGTTAAATTTATTTTTAAAATCCCGTTATCGACGGCGCGTTTAACGATACTCTCGCCGAATACGCCGCCGAACATTTCAGGGAAAAGCGTAATTATATCAATCAGCATTTTCATAGCCGCTTATCAAAATTTTTTTATCGGTAACGTTAATTTCGTCTACGATACTTTTCAGCGCAGGAATCAAAATTTCTTTGCCGTCAGCATCTTCAACTTGAAAAACGTCATTGCTGCCGGTTTTCAAAACTTCGGTAACAACGCCGATTTTTTTTTCGCCGTCAAAAACTTCACAGCCGATTATGTCGAAGGTATAAAATTCGCCTTCATCAAGCGGAGCGACTTGACTGCGCGGCACGGTTAAAATTTTGTTAGTCAAAGTCTTTGCAAGTTCGCGGTTATCAATACTTTTGAACTTTATAAAAAGCTCGTCGCCGATATGAGCAACATTTTCAATCTGCCGTAAATTGCCGCCTACAAAAACTTCTTGCAAAGAGTCAAAACGTCCCTCAAAGTCCGTAAGCGGAATAATTTTAATCAGACCGTTTAAGCCGTGTGTTTTACCGAGTTTGCCGATTATAACTTCATTAAGATTTCTATTTGTCATAAATTTTTAGCCGCGTATAGCAATAATTTTGTCGTCTTCAAGCAGAATTTCAATGTTCATAATTTCGTTTAAGTCGTCACCAATTTTCAATTCAACTTGATGCGGCAATGTAGCTTGAACAATTTCAGCACCAATAGCAAGCTTTTCAAGAATTTCTTTGCGGTTGAGAGCATCTTCACGATTTTGCTGACGCTTATTAACTTCGTTGCCGAAAAAGCGCACAATCTGTTCACCCTGTTCAGGATGGTTATTCAATTCGCGCTGACGGTCAATGTTAATTTGCTTAATCTCAAGATCCATTTGCTGAACAGTCTTATCAAGATCGCCGATAAGACGCGTACGAAGTTTTTCGGTAAGTTTTGCCTTAACTGTCACGGGAACCGTAACCCTAATTTTATCCATTAATATTTCCTCCAATATTTAGATTTACAACTTGCGAATTTTACCAAAAAATTTTTTAATTGTAAACGAAAAATTGGTGAAGAGGGTAGAGAGTAGGCTAGAAGCTAACAGCTAACCGCTAATAGCTAATCGCTAAAAGCTAGGTAGGAGTTAAAAAGACGGCGCGGATGTACCTGAGCTGCGTACGATAACGCCGAAATTACCGTAACCTCGTGCGTACGTAAAAGCTAAAACTATTTACCAAGTAAGCGAACTACAGCCGCGCCCGCCATGTTTTCTTTTTGTTACTTTTTCTTTACGCTAAAGAAAAAGTAAATCAACGCGCCAAAAGAAAGTAGTTATACTAAAGTTATACTAAAAACTTTTTATCCGATTGGAGTTTACCAAAAGCCTCCGGTTGTTAGTTTTTAGCAGGTAGCAAAAAAAACGGCGTCTGCAAATTAAACGCCGTCAAAAAATTTATTCTGCCAAAATTTAACGCTTAAGCTTTTTTACCTCGTCAAGCAAGTATTCATTTAAAATTTTAATGTACGTGCCTTTCATACCGAGTGACTTTGATTCAATGACGCCGGCAGATTCAAACTTACGCAGAGCATTCACGATAACTGAACGAGTTATGCCGACGCGATCCGCAATTTTCGATGCTACCAAAAGACCTTCGCGTCCGTCCAATTCGCCCAAAATATTTATCGCCGCTTCAGATTCAGAATAACTCAACGTTGCCAACGCAATTTGAACCGTAGCTTTTTTACGCGCTTCAATTTCAATTTTCTCAGTATGATCCCTAAGCATTTCCATTCCGACAACGGTGGCTGCATATTCAGCAAGAATCATATCATCTTCGGTGAAATCTTCGTCGTAACGTGCCATGATAAGCGTACCTATTCGACGTCCCACGCCGTAAATCGGCACTATAGTGGTATTTTTGCTTTCAAATGAGCAACGCGCATTTTCATCATAAGCACAAGTACCACTACGCGTACGCCGATTTGCCTGCGTCTCTTCCAAACGATTCAGCCAGCGCACATACGGCTTGGGAAATTTGCCCTTGCGAATAACTTTTTCAATCATCAATTCGCATTCAAAATTGTCCGTGAAGGCATAGCCGCAAATTTCGCCGCTCTTGTCCATAATGTAAACGTTGGCATCAAGTACGTTGCTTAAAACTTTTGAAACGCCGTCGTACTCAACATTTTCTGAACGTTGCAGAAGCTTATTAATCTTCCGCGTCTTCTCCAAAAGTGTCGTCATTTATTTAATTTCCCCTCCTAAAAAATTTTTTCGTGCTTAAGAGTTATATAAATATTACCATAACATTCTATAAATTAAAAGTATTTTTCTGAAATTTCTTTTTTATCGTGAAATAAATTTTCTTTTAAATCGTAGTAACACAGAAAAAATTTTAGGGGCTGTGGAAAAATTTTTTGTCACGTTGTAAAATCTTCACAAAAAAATTTTAAGGAGTGATTTATTTATGAAAATTGCATTGGCACAAATTTCATAGAACGTGCGAATAGACGTAAAAGTATTATGACAAAAAAATTTTTTCGTAAACTCGATTAAAATGAAAAATTTTCCGCGCATCAATCAGGCTACCAGATGGTTCACCGATGAGTTTAGCACGCTTGAACTCGCCGATTATGAAGAAATTGACGAAATCTGCGCTTAAAAATTATTATTACTATAAATTCACCCCCAAAAGCCTTAAAACCGCACCCAATCCGCCATTTTTGAGTGAAGTCTGTTACGGTGTGGATTTTCGTAGTGAAAAAGAACTTAAATTGCGGGATAAGGGAATGGATCTCTACCATGTGGCAGGAAGATGTAAAACGTTTCAAGGAACAGCGGCGCCCATATCTCCTGTACGCCGAATAATTACCGGCAGTGACAGGCAAAAAATTATCCTCCAAACGCGGAGGATTTTTTTAGCTTGACAATGTTAATATAATAATTATGCAAAAATGTTTAGAAAATTTTTATTTTTTCATGGAGTTAAGTGAATGGAAAATTTTTTGTCTGCAAAAAAGA
>CAJOKY010000088.1 GCA_905235425.1 uncultured Selenomonadaceae bacterium | reverse complement strand
TGTAAGAGCTTTAAGACGACTGCCCTGTCCGCCTGCAAGAATCATTCCCAAGCATTCTGTCTTTCTCATAAACAATCCCCCCTGGATTAAATTCTCAACGCGCTATTAATTTTCCGAAGCAACGCTGAATTACTTCTTCCTTGCAATTTCTACGTACCTTGCAAAATTCCTTCCAAAAATTTCAGAAAAAAGTAAATTTCAGAATATAATCATATTACAAAAAATATCGGTAAACGCATTGATACGCCTTTACGCAAAAAAATTTTTACAGCTGAAAATTTTTCGGCGGTAAAAAAATTTTTATGATAAAATTTGCGTCAATGTTTTTGAATTGGACAATAAACTTTTTTCAGTTTTGGAGTGAACTTAAATGAAGAAAAATTTTTTACTTGACATAATACTTTTTTTCAGCGCCTTAACATGTATTTTTACCGGGCTGGAAATGGATTACTACTTCATTTCATTGAATCGTGACTTGAGATTTCTTTTGCGTGACATACACAGATATTCCGGCTACATTATGGCGGTCGGAATTGTAATTCATATAATTTGGCACAGCGGTTGGATTAAAGGCGCGGTTAAAAATATTTTCAAAAAATCTTCTAAGTAATTTAATTCCAAATTTTAAAATCTTCGTCCGTCGCCAAAACAAAATGACTGCCGCCGACATGGTGCATAGTTCCTGCCGCGTAGTTAAAATTTTTCACGTCGTAGGTTAAACTTTTACGTTTCTTTTCTAAAATCGGATTCGGTATCGGTACAGCAGACAATAGACTTTTCGTGTAGGGATGAATGGGATTGTTAAAAATTTCGTGCGTCGTACCGGTCTCAACCAAGTAACCCAAATGCAGGACACCGATTTTGTCAGAAATATATTTAACCATGCTTAAATCGTGCGCAATGAAAAGGTACGCGCAATTTGTCGCGTCTTGAATATCCTTCATCAAGTTCACTACCTGCGCCTGTATCGACACGTCAAGCGCAGAAATGCACTCGTCGGCAATAATCAGCTTAGGTTGCATAACCAATGCGCGCGCAATTCCGACGCGTTGACGTTGACCGCCGGAAAATTGATTGGGATAACGTTCAGCATGCGCAGGGGATAAGCCGACCTTTTTTAAAATTTCACTGATAATTTTATTTTTCTCCTGCGCGGTAGTGTAAAGTTTATGAATGTCTAAACCTTCGCCGATAATTTCGCCGACTTTTTTACGCGGGTTCAAACTTGACATTGGGTCTTGAAAAATCATCTGCATATTTTTTCGCAGAAATTTATTTGTATCGTCATCAAGTTTGCCGGAAATAGTTTTGCCGTCAAATGTAATTTTGCCGTCGGTGGGATTGTAAAGGCGAATGATACTGCGTCCGATAGTAGTTTTGCCGGAGCCTGATTCGCCTACAAGCCCGTAGGTTTCGCCTGGATAAATTTCAAATGAAACGCCGTTGACGGCTTTCACGGTGAAGTTTCGCGATATTTTAAAATGTTGGTGAAGATTTTCAACTTTAAGCAATGGCGTCAAAAGG
Organism: uncultured Selenomonadaceae bacterium; assembly: GCA_905235425.1. GTDB lineage: Bacteria > Bacillota > Negativicutes > Selenomonadales > Selenomonadaceae > Quinella. Next base: position 7,226 of record CAJOKY010000088.1, on the reverse strand, counting down.
GACACTCCTTTTTAGTAAGTAGTTAGTAGTGAGGTAGTAAGTAGTGATTTTTAGTAAGTAGTTAGTAGTAAGTAGTGAGTAGTAAGTAGTGAGTAGTTAATACCTACCCCCTACCCTCTACCTCCTACTCCCTACTCCCTAATTTTGCACGTTCAATTCTTTTACGCAATTCTTCCGGCATTTCAACTTTTGGCGCGTCGGGGTGCAGTAGCCACGTTGCCGCAAAATGCGTCTCGGAAATTTTGAACATAGGCGGCGCGGCTTTTTCATCAATTTTCATTGCAAATTTATTTCTTGCCGCGAAGGCGTCGCCAATCGGTTCATGCAAAAGATTCGGCGGACTGCCGGGTATTGAATAAAGTCTGTCGTCATCTGTTTCCAAATCGGGCATCGCTGATAAAAGTCCCCACGTATACGGGTGACGCGGATCAAAAAATATTTCGTCAACCGTGCCGCGTTCAATAATTTTTCCCGCGTACATAACATTTACAAAATCTGCAACCTTCGCGACAACGCCTAAATCGTGCGTAATGTAAATTACGGAAATGCCCAGCCGCGCTTGAAGGTCGGAGATTAAACTTAAAATGCCGGCTTGTATTGTCACGTCAAGCGCAGTTGTAGGCTCATCGCAGATTAAAATTTTCGGCGTATTCGCAAGAGCTACTGCAATGACAACGCGTTGACGCATACCGCCGGAAAGTTGGTGCGGATAATTTTTAAAGCGCTTTTCGTCGTCGACAATGCCGACCAAGTTTAAAAGTTCAAGCGCCTTGTCACGTGCATCAGATTCAGAAATATTTTGGTGCAGGAGCATACCTTCCATAATCTGCGCGCCTATCGTCATAGTTGGGTTAAGACTAGTCATAGGGTCTTGAAAAACCATTGCAATATGTTGACCGTTAATCGTTCGGCGCAGTTCCTTTTTAGTCAACGTCAACAAGTCTACAGTTTTTTCGTCGTAGTGATAAAAAATTTTCCCGCCGTTAATAACTGCGTTGCTGTCTAAAAGTCCCGTGACTGCCTTCATAGTTACGGATTTACCCGAGCCGGATTCGCCGACAATCGCGACGGTTTTACCTTTCGGCAAAGTTATATCGACGCCGCGAATTGCATGAATATTTCCGGCGTTGGTCTTGAAAGTTATGTCAAGATTTTCAACAGATAAAATTAAATTTTCGTTCATAGAATTTTCCTTATTAGTAAGTAGTGAGTAGTAAGTAGTTAGTAGTTAATACTTAACACCTAACAGCTAATAGCTAACAGCTAAAACCTAACAGCTAATCTCACATATCCTCAAGTTTAGGTGCCAATGCCTCGCGCAGTCCGTCACCGATTAAATTAAAGCCGAGCATTAAAAGCGCCAAAACTGTTATCGGCGGTAAAATTTGGTACGGCAAAATCGTTATGCTGTTAAATCCCGCCTCAATCAGCGAGCCTATCGAACATTGCGGCAGGACAATTCCGACACCGACAAAGCTTAAAAATGCCTCCGTGAAAATCGCAACCGGTATTGAAAACATAACCTGCGTGATAATAGGTCCGATAGTGTTAGGCAAAATCTGCTTAAAGATTATATGAAAACTGCTTGCGCCGAGCGTACGGCTTGCCAAAACGTATTCGCGCTCCTTAATCTTCAAACATTCTGCGCGGGCAATTTTGCTCATGCCAATCCATTCAGTAAGAATCAGCGAAAAAATTACGAGCCACATACCTTTGGGCATAAAAATTGCAAGGATTGAAATTATTACAAGCGTGGGAATACTGCTGATAACTTCAACGACGCGCTGTAAAATATCGTCCACGTAGCCGCCGAAGTAGCCGGAAATTAAACCGTAGCTCATGCCGATAATCATATCAATTAAAATCGTGACAAAGGCGATTATCAGTGAAACACGTGCGCCGTCCCAAGTTCGCGTCCACAAATCGCGTCCCATGTCGTCCGTACCGAAGAGAAAGGTTTTGTCTGCAAATAAACCCTGCGCGTCACTCGTAAGCGGCGCTAAACTCTTTGCCACTACAGATTGACCGTCTACCGTAACCTCTACAATTTCGTCATACGCGTACGGGCTGACAATCGGCGCAAATATCGCCAAAAAAATCATTGCAACGACGATAAACAAGCCCGTCATTGCAAATTTATTTTTCAGAAAGTGTACGGCTACACCTTTCCAATATCCCTGCGACGCAAAATTTAAATCGACTTCAATATTTCTGTCGGTGATAAATTCAAAATCGCCTTTTTGCGGCGTGTAACTTTCATGCATTGGCATTACTCCTTTAAGTAAGATTTTAACTGAAAAAGATTTTACGAATAGCCGTTGCAATTTCATAAGCAAGTTGAACAGGTACGGCATTTCCAATCATTTTATAGGCGTCGTCAGCATTTTTGTAGATAAATTTAAATGTGTCCGGAAAACTTTGAATACGAGCTATTTCACGAATTGTCATTCGGCGATAAAGATGCTCTTTGCCCTTAACGAAACGCCTATCATTTTTTCCGAAAAATTCCATTTTGGGAGCTTGTGGGTGCAGTTGGCAATGCCGCCCTGACGCTTGAACGGTAAAAGCTTGTTCATCCCAAGATTTTACACGATTTCTACTCATAAAAATTGTGGAAAATCCTCCCGTGAAAAATTCGTTGTTGTTTTCAGATTCAGCATTGTGTAAATTTCCAAACGCTGTAGGTACGGCGGAAAATTGTAAATCCCAAATAACGTCGCGCAGAGTCAATTTCGACGAATCATTTTCTGTTGAACCTTTTGGAAATTTGAAATTGATATTTAAATCTTTTCTGAATCCAATGTAGAAAACACGCTTTCTTTCTTGCGCCACACCGTAATTTTTAGCATTGACCAAAGTAATTTTTACGTCGTAGCCGCAATTTGTGAACATATCCAAAATACAGCTTACCGCCTCCGAATTGCGATTAGCCAGCATTCCGCTGACATTTTCCGCCAAAAAAAATTTAGGTTTTTTATCATTTAAAATTCTTACATAATCAAAAAAAAGTTTGCCGCGTGAATCATTTATTCCGCGTTTAGAACCTGCTTCAGACCAAGATTGACAAGGCGGACCGCCTATTATTCCGTCAATGTCACATGGAAAATTCTCTGCAGACAAATTTCTTATGTCGTCTTCAATCAATTTTGTACGAGGATGATTTACTTTAAAAGTTTTCCAAATAGCCGCATCAAATTCATTCGCGACGGGAATTTCAAAACCCGCGCGTTCAAAACCTAAATCCAATCCTCCGCAACCGCTGAACAAACTCAATAAACGCAAAAATATTTCACCTCACATTTCATAACTGATAAGTTTAGCGTCATTTAGTTTAGCAGGATTATCGGGATTTCTTATTCCTACGTCTGAAATTTTTAATTTAGGATATTTTTGTTGCAGTGACAATAAATTTTCGCGGTTAGCTAAAGTCTGCCATTTATCCTTACCGATTATGCACATAAAATTAAAATTCGCATTTAAGTTGCGTTGATAAATGTAGCTGAAAACTTTCCACGGATTTTCTATGTGCCACATCCCGCGCATTCTCAAATAAGTTATACCAAGTGGATCAATGCGATTTATTCTGCCTAATTCACGTGTCGGTGAAAATTCTATCCCTTCAATATTTTCAATGCCAGCCTTGATTCGGCGATAGACATTTAGGTAGCATTCTTCTGAGGCGCAATAATCCATTCCGTAAATCATACAGAGATGTTTTAAACTTCTTCCGGCTACTACACCGACAATGTACAAGATATCTTTTTTGATCCAATCCTCAGCGTCACGGCAAGCTTGCGAAATCATATGATTGGTGCTAAGCAAAATTTGTTTTGGATAGCTACTATTTAACGCTAATGCCGCGTCTTTAGACTGAATTTTTTTAACCTCAATGGCATCACCATTTTTTAGCATTATATCAGGAGGATTGGCGTCATTTCCAATGTAAGAAAAAGTTTCACTCCAACACTGAATTTGATCGGCGTACGTTAAATTAAAAGAATCCGAAAAAAGATTTTTCACGTAATCTTCTAAGGCGTAGCCCATATTATTAATTCGATTATCACCTTGTCGCATATCTGACAAATTATTGGTGTCGGTTTTCACCAACGTTATAATCGCGTCAATTAAATTTCTCATGAGATTTTAAGTACTCCATTAAGTTCATTTAATTTTCCTTCGCAATGCTGATACGCGGATCAAGTATGCCGTAAATAATATCCAGCACCAACATGACTACAATGTACATTGCCGAATATAAAATGCCGAGCGCCAAGACGTAATTGTAGTCTATGCCGTCACCTGCAATGGCGTCAACCATAAGCTTGCCTATGCCGTTAATGCCGTAAATTTTTTCAAGCACCATTGCGCCGGTTAAAAGTCCCACTACAAGCGGAGCGATAACTGTCACGACAGGTATCATGGCATTTCTTAAAACGTGTTTACGCAGAAGTTCAAAGCCGTAAAGTCCCTTTGACTCGGCAAGTTTTACGTAATCGCTATTCATAACTTCAACCATTTCATTTCGCGTAAACCGTGCGACGGTAGAGACTGCAAACATACTAAGTGACAGAGCCGGCATTATCGACGAAAATAAAAATTGTGACGGGTCGAAGAAGTACGGGAAAAACGGTATTTTAAACGAGAAAAAATACTGCAGGAAAATCATAAACACGTAGGACGGGACGCATACGCCGAGAATTGAAACTATTGTACAGAAACCGTCAAGAAATTTTCCGCGATTAAGTGCCGCCGTTATGCCGAGTAAAAGTCCCGCAAAAGTGCCGAATAAAATTGAAAGTCCGCCTATCTTCGCCGAATTTTCAAGACAGATTAAAAGTATCGGCTTAATCGGTGCGCCGTTGTAAAGCGAAGTGCCGTAGCCGAAACTGCCATGTAACAGCATTGACATATAATTTGCGAACTGTATTAAAATCGGCTCGTCAAGTCCCAACTCTGCGCGTTTGTGCAAAATCATTTCCGGCGTCATTTTTTCTATCGGAAAGGGATTGCCCGGCATTATGCGAATCAGCACAAACAGCACGAATGTTATCACTAAAAGCGTAAGCAACGCAAGCAAAATTCTTCTTATAATGTACCTTGTCATTTAACCACAACTTTCAATCTTCCAATTTTTTTACAACCGCATGCTTGTAAACGCAAACTAAGCCTGCCGTATAAAATTCAATGCCGCTGACATTTTCAGAAAGCAACATAGCGCTTGCTCCTGTGTACAAAGGCGCTATTACCGCCTCTTGCATCATAATCTTTTCAGCGTCATGCATAGCTTGCCAACGCGCATTGTAATTCGCGACAAGACTGCCTGTCGTGCATTCGTTAATCAGCCTGTCGTATTCGGCATTGCTCCAATATTCGGCAACCTCGCAACTTTCCGTTGTCCACAACATTAAAAATCCCATAGGATCGTTGTAATCGGCCATCCAATTAGTCAAGGTTATATCGTAGTCGTCATTATAAACTTTACTGAGATATTCCGCCTTTGTCACCGGCTGTAGCGTTATCGTTAAGCCGGGCAAATTTCTTTCAACCTGCGATTTAATCGCCTGCACAACCTTTACCGTCATATCGCCTGAATCATTGGCGTAGGTAAAAAGTAATTCTATCTTATCCTTACCCAGTTCAGACTTCGCGGCGGCAAGGTATTCTTTCGCCTTGTCGGGATTATGACCGACGTAATTTTTATAGGCGTCTTGGTCTTCTGAAAAGAATTTACCTGTTTCGGCATTGGGTCCAAATTCGCGCGGAACTACGGTGTACGTCGCCTCTGCGCCGTTCATTACGTAATTTTTTACAAGCGATTCACGGTCAATAGAATTTGAAATTGCAAGGCGAAGATTTACATTTGCCAGCGCTCCGGCGTGGTGATTTTTGGGGTCTTGATTGAAAGAAATGTATGAAAGAGATCCGCGCAGAGTCACCGTTAAATTTTTTTCAAGTTGAGGATCGTTTTTCACGTATTCAACTTGGTTACCGTTAATTGTCACTAGGTTAAGAGATTTATTTCTGAAGGCGGTTAAAGCGTTATCTGAAGAGCCTACAACTTGGTAGTGAAGGTCTTCAAGCGTGACGTTTTCGGCGTCCCAATACAAAGGATTTTTTTTCAGTTGAATATTAGGCGAACCCGGCAGGTAGGAAGTTATGACAAATGCGCCGTTGTAAAGATAAGTGTCCGGCGTCATGCCGTAAGTGTCCTTTTCGAGCGAATTATAAAATTTTTCGTTAATCGGGAAGAAACTGGGAAATGCCATGAGCGAAGGGAAGAAGGGAACAGGCGCAGTTAATTCCACGATAAAAGTTTTTGGATCAGGTGCGGCAACACCGAGAGTGGAAGGGTCGGCACCCTGCATAACGTCATCGGCGTTTTTTATACAGGCAACACCTTTACCCATGATAAAAGCGTACATATTAGCTAATGCGCAATGCCGACGCCATGCAAATACAAAATCGTCCGCCGTTACAGGATCGCCGTTACTCCATTTCGCGTCGCGCAGATGAAAAGTATATGTCTTACCGTCCGGCGAGACTTCGTAACTTTCGGCAATGCCGGGTATAATTTGTCCGTTTGGTAAAATTTGCAAAAGTCCCTCCATGCAGTCGTTAATGACTTCAAAAGACGACACGTCTACTGCCTGCGAAGTGTCAAGCGATACTACGTTTGAACCGAGCATAACGCGTAGTACTTTATCGTCCGTGTTTCTGCCGCAAGCCGTCGTTAAAATCAGCGCCATAAGCAGAATTAACGTAAAAATTTTTCTCATCTTTAAAAATCACGTTCTCCTTTCAAAATACGGATTGTTCAAGATATTTTAACGCCGCCGCCCCGCTTATTTTAGCGATTCGCCGCGCCTTGTCTATATCTTCTTTTGTAACCTCGACAAAAAAATTTTGCGGAATTACTTCTTGAAACATTATGTCAAGGCTTATTCTCCACGTAATTAAATCTTTGTTGACGATATAGAAAGTGGGATTATATTTCGGCGCATCGGGTTTTATCACAACGCCGTTATGATTCGCGTAAAAAATATATCCGACCTTGTTGTTCCGGTTGTCCCGGACCAGATACCAGTCCCCGGAGATCGCCGTCGCCTGGACCCGGTCCCCTTTCTGAAGCGTTTCCACCGCCGGCGTGTCCGTCCCTGCGCCGCTGTACAGGACCGCCGTCCTCTCCACCGCCGCGTTGTTCTTTTCACGCGCGTGGTCAAGGGCCG
>CAJOKY010000087.1 GCA_905235425.1 uncultured Selenomonadaceae bacterium | reverse complement strand
CAGCCCTGCAACCAAGTTGCAGCATTGAGGTTTCCCAATATCGAGTGCCTTAAAGCCTAAGCTACAACCGTTTGCTCGATAATAAAATTATACTGTTTGCTTTATAAAAAATCAAGAAAATTGTGCGCCTTTCCTCCCCACGCCTAAAGGCGGGGGTTTCTCGGCGCTTTTAGGTGAAAGCTGGTCTGATAACACTAAAAAACTCAACGGCGAACTTATTTCTGTCGCTAAAAAAATTATTAACATCCTCAAAGTTCAAGTCACTCCTTCTGTAGTCTGTGTTGAACCTAACGACGCCTTCATTAAATCGCTGTTCAAATTCAAACAAAAAAATTATATACAAGCACTTCATGGAAAAAAATACGCTATCAAATAGCGTAATGGCACAGATAAGAAAGTTGCTATTTATAGCACTTTGGCTCTTCAAAACACTGATGGATTCGATAATGACACTCCGCTTGACGAGTTCGATCGCGCTGTTTTAGGCGTCATCATCAGCGAATACCTTGCCGGTAATCGTTACACTACTGTTAAGATCATTTTCCGCGCTCTTATCGGAAAGGTTGCTGATCGCGGTGCCATTATTCTCAAAAATCAACAGGGGGCTATTATTTCTTCTGTCTTAAAACTCATTGGGACTATCATTGATTTTTCGGGGGTTGCCGATTCTCTTTGTGAGATGCATTACAGAGATATTGATGGCAACTGCCTCAAATTTGGTGCTGAAGCTCTGTTATCTGCCGGTATTGTGGTTACGAAAATTAATGACCAGGTGATGAATGGCGTCATTTACTTTAAAGATAATTCCCCGCTTTTCGACATTGCTGACGTTAAAAATCAAGTCATTCGCTATCCGCACGCGCTTTTAGATGTACCAAATCTTAATAACACTACCCAGATCATCTCTATAAAAAAATACGTATTACGTAGGATTTGCGAAATTAAACTTCATAAGCAACTTGCACATACCATTACTTTTGACGACGTTTTCCTAAAGTGCCGTTTATCCAATTGTAGTCGCAGTGTTAAGAAAGACGCACGGAATGCTGTATTAAAACTCTTTCATCATTTATCGGATCAAAGTTTCATCAAATCTTTTGAGCCTGTTATTCAACGGCAGAAATTTATTTCCGTCAAATTCCTTTTCTAAGTATTCTCTTGTAACTTTTTTCAAAAGCCGCTTTGCGGCTATTTTTTTGCAAGGTGTGACGTGGCTTTCAGTCGCATTTTTCTGATAATTTCGCTATGAACTAGATTTGACGGAGCTATAGTCATTAGGCTACGCCAGCAACTGCAAAAATGAGCTCAACCCCCACGCCACATCTTGATTTTCGCCACTTCGCTCAAAACCCTTAGACATTGTAGACTCAATAAACAATGTACGTGCGAACGCAATTTTCGCGCACGACTACGCTACGCTAGTCGACGCTCAATTGCTTGCGTCCCTTGACGCCTAAAGGCGGGGACGCATCGCACTAAACATACGAGATAAAATTTTTTTGAAAGTAATCTTAAAAAAGTAGCTGAATGCAAAATGCAGCCGCTAAAAAGATACCGTCTTCGTTAGCCATTTCCAAGCCAAAAATTGGAAAGCAACAGTCAATTTGGATTTGTCGAAGCAACCCTCACCTTCTTCATTTGTCAGAAGAATCACAGGGGCTTGAAAAATTTTTAGGACCACTGCCTGCTGCGGCAAGAAAATCCCATTCGTCCTCAAACAATTCAACTTTTTGAGATCGTTTTGACCTCTCGGTCAACAACTGCGTACGTAAGTGTTCTTTTATCGTGCTTAACGGTGAAAAATCAATTTCATCAAATTCTCTTTCAATATGCATTGACAACCCCCCTTGCGTTATCATAACATATGATTATATTTGAACAGCATTACATAAAAAATTCGAACGGAGTCGGTGAATGAAGAAAACTTTCTACTTCGGCATGGTGGTTATCGTCATTTTAATTTTGTGTCTTTTAATCTACGCAGTGTATTTAAATCGGCACAGCGAAGACATAATTGCCGAACGTATGAATAATATGAAATTACCTTTGCAATGTGCTGAAGCTAAATTTCGTGACATACAGCCAGTAGTAAAAATGTCGCTGGTAAATCTTTATTCGGAAGAAATGACGGACGTTGTTTCGCTGATTGAAGGTCGCGTAACTAAAGAATATGTAGGGGCTGTTGAATAATTATTTTAACCAAATAAGAATACAAGCAAGGTGTATAAAAGCAAGAAACCTTACGGCAAGTTTGTCCAACCGAGTGGCAATTCTGCGATTTCGTTTTAATTTTTGAAAAAAACATTCAACCAGATGCCGTTCTTTATATTGCTCTTTGTCAAATGGGAATTTAAGCGTACGATTTCGATGACGCGGAATACAAGCAACAGCTCCTTGTTTTTCTATTTGTTTCCTAAATTTTACAGAATCGTAACCACCATCAGCCATTACTATTTGCGGTTTTAAATCTTGAATCAGTTTAGGAGCAAAATTGTGGTCGCTAATTTGTCCTGCACTCAGCTCTATTCTCACCGGATTATCAAGTGCGTCTACCACTGTATGAATTTTAGTAGTATTTCCGCCTTTACTTTTTCCTATTGATTCTTTTTTTTAGAGCCGGAATCTTGGTGCACTTTGATTATAGTTGAATCAATAGAAATATCTTGAAAATCTGCTTCCTTTGATAAATCATTTAAGATTTCTTCAAAGATTCCTTGTTCTTGCCACTTACTGAAACATTTGTACACCGCATTCCAATCTCCGTATCTTGACGGCAAATCCCTCCACATTGCTCCGGTTCTCATTATCCAAATAATACCATTAATAGTGGCACGAAGATTTTTGTAAGGTCTTCCTCTCTTTTTCTCAAAGTAAGATTTTATCTTATCCCATTGCTCATCGGTTAATTCGTAGCGTTTCAATTTTTACACCTCTACGCTATTTTACCATTTTTTCTATTATTCAACACGCCCTAGCAACTTCTGACAGAGTGTAAGAAGGTACACCGGTAGTTGAGTTTGTCAATGAAACAATCCCGCTTAAATTGAAAAAAGCCGATAGCGATATTGCCGAAGCTGAAGCTATGTTGACACATGCAAGAAACACTAACAAAAGATATAAACAGCTTGTCGCTGAAAGCGCTATTTCTCTTGAAAAATTTGACGAGGCAACTGCGCAACTTAAAGCGGCAGAGGCTAGGTTGGAAAATTTTCAATCTCAAAAAGAACAAATCTTGATTTAACAATCGCGACAAACAGTAGTGTCTGCCATAAGGGGTCAAGTTTTGAAAATTTACAAGCCCGTCGGTTTATATGTGACAATGGGCATGCCCGTTGCACTTATCGGCAATTTTGACAAGCTTTATTTTAAAACGTCCCTTTCAGATAGTATCTCCTACAACATCTCAGTAAATCAAATGTTAGAGATAAAATTTCCTGCCGACGAAAATTTTTCAAAAGCATACGGCGCAAAATATGAACGCGGCAATCACGGTGAAAATGAAGTTTTCAATGTTCGAATCTTCGATATTTCGCCTCCGATGAATGAACCGGCATCAATGCACCAAATTATCTTTGAAATAGACAATCGCTCCGGTTTACTTGAACCTGGCTTGTACAATGACATTACGATTATCGGCAAAATGCCGAAAAAATGTTTGGCAGCTCCAATGGATGACAAAATGCCGTCGCTTTTCGTGGTAGAGGACGGCATTTTAAAAAGAAAACGTGTTACAATAGGAATTGATGACGGCACCTACATAGAAATTTTATCGGGACTTTCTTCCGGTGAAATGGTAGTCACTTCTGAAACAGAAGGCTTGCAGGAAGGTACTGCAGTTGAAGTTCTTTTGGAAGGGGATTAACGGCAATGGCGGAAGATGGAAGTAAAATTTTTAGCCGCGAAGCCTTGGACAAATTACGCTCGCCTGAAAAATGAGATACGCTTTTGCCGATAACTACGCCGCTTACATGGATGGCTTTATCTGCAGTCGTATTACTCCTATTTTCGGTAGTTTTATGGTCAATCTTCGAATCCTTTACCGAAAAAGCCGACGGTCTTGGTATGATAATGAATTCTGCCGGTGTCGTCAATGTTTCTCACATACGCGGCGGCAAAGTTATGGAAGTGTATATTCAAAAGGTTCGCACGTATACGCCGGTGAAGTTGTAGCTCGTGTTGAACACCTTGAACAGGCGGCGGATACTCAATTTGCGCGTCTATCAAGCCGATAGCAAAGAATATCAAGAGACGATTATTGAAGAAATTAGAAGCGATTATGCCGGCACTGTTGACAGAGTTTTCATAAGAAATGGCAATATCATAAACGGTGTTACTCCCGTTTGTACCGTGCGCCTTACTGAAAAGCGAAATGATTTAACAGGCGTACTTTACACTGCAGGACGTTGAATATACTCTTGGTAATCCGCAATTCGCGCAGATGATTATGGCATCGGGCAACGGCGGCATTATGGAAATTGTTTTTGATTTAGTCAAAGATAAAAATTCAGAGTCCGGCTATTTGTGGACGACATTTATAGGCGAACATAAAGAAATCAGCGCGGGAAGTTTTTGTACCGGCTCAATCATTATTGACAGGCGTCCGCCTATCGAAAAAGTTTTTTATAATTTGAGTCAGTGGTTAAGAAATAGATGAAGATATTTGATTCACTGAAAAGATTTTTTGGTAAAGAAAAAAAATTCACGTCGCGTGAAAGTGCCGACCATTTTGCAAATGGAGGCTACCGAATGCGGCGCGGCATCTCTTGCTATGATTTTGGCGCATTACGGTTTATGGATACCGCTTGAAAAGTTGCGGCGTAACTGCGAAGTTCACGGCTACCGCTGGGAAGATGATGATATTCGCGAAGAAGGAGAATTTCCGATGATAATTCATTGTGAGTTCAATCATTTTTTAGTTTTGGAAGGAATTATCGGAGATACGTTTTATTTGAACGATCCAGCTATGGGCAGGCGTACCGTTGAATGGGACGAGTTTTTAACGTCGTACACCGGCATTTCAATAACCGTTGCACCAGGTGAAAATTTTAAGCCTGTAGGTCAAAAATACAGCGTCGTCAAGGGATTTATCAAAAATTCATGCAAGACAAATCGGCTATGCTTTTCTTGATAATTCTTTCTCTGTGCATAATAATTCCAGGCTTAGCGTCGCCGATATTCAGTCAAGTTTTTTTGGAAGAAATTTTAACCGGCAAGCCGAGTAAATTTCAATGAATCAGTTGCAGGAGTACTTTACGGCAGTGCAGCAACGGCGATTTTAGATTTTTTTGTCACACTGTTTTTTCTTACATTGCTTTTCAAGTACAACGTGGCACTTAATTTAATCGGGGTATTTTTCACGGCATTGGATATAGCAATTTTTTTTGCCATGCGACAAAAACTTACGGATTTAATTATGCGAATACAGCAGGACGCTGGCTAAGAATACGGCGTGGCTATGAACGGGCTTTTAATGATTGATAGCATTAAGGCGAACGGCACGGAGGCAGATTTTTTTTACGAAGTGGGCAGGCTACCGCGATAAAGTTTTGACGACGACGCAGGAAACTCAACTTTGGCGGTTATCGTTTACACTTTTACCGAATTTGCCGGGAGAATTAAACGGCGCACTGATTATGATATTCGGCGGCTTTTCGATTATGGATGGCGCTATGACTGCCGGCATGTTCGTGGCATTTCAAAGTTTAATGGGAAATTTTCAATGTCCCGTAAAAAGTCTGCTCGGCTTGAATCAAGCTTTACAAACTACAGAAATGCAAATGCATCGCCTTGACGACGTGCGCAGGTATGACGCCGATAAACTGAATTATCCCGACGATACAAAACTTTCATTTCCGAAAAAAAGATTGTCAGGCGAATTAGACTTGGTAGCTATAACTTTTGGCTACAGCCCGTTAGATAAAACGTTGCTTGAACATTTTAATTTGCATTTGGAGCTTGGACGTTGGGTGGCTATTGTAGGTGCATCAGGCAGTGGAAAATCGACGTTGGCAAAAGTCGTTACTGGTCTTTATGAAGAGTAGGAAGGACAAGTGCTTTTTGACGGCGTGGACAGAAAAAAATTACCCGCGCCGTTGTGTTAAATTCCTTGTCAGCGGTAGATCAGGACGTCTTTCAAATTACCGGCACTGTTCAACAAAATATCATCTTGTTTGATGATTCGGTAAACCAAAGCGACGTAGTACAAGCGGCGCAGGATGCTTGCATTCACGACGACATTTTCAAGTTGGAAGGCGGCTATTCGGCAGAGGTTAAAGAAGGCGGCTTGAATTTTTCCGGTGGTCAGCGTCAAAGATTGGAAATTGCCCGCGCACTTTCGATAAACCCTTCAATCCTCGTATTGGATGAGGCGAATTCTACATTAGATCCCGTCACTGAACAGATTGTGCTTGAAAATATTCGTCATCGCGGCTGATCCTGCTTAATCGTGGCGCAATTCGTGACTGCAACGCAATTATTGTACTTGAACACGGCAAGGTGGTTGAACGTAGCAAGCATCGCGATATGGTTCAGCATTACGGACCATACAGGCGCTTGATTGAAGAGCGGGACGCCGAAGATTCAAATTTGGAAAATTTAGGAGGCATTTTTATGAAACGTATGTCAAAACTTTTTCTTATGGGCTGTCTTGTGACGGGTACTTTTTTAATCGGCGGTTGCGAAGAAGGCAGTTACAGCTTTGAACATAATTCTTCTGTCGAAATCAGCAGTTAAAGCGGCGTTAAATATACTTAAAGCTACATGGAGACAAAGTCCGCAAATGGTCTTTTTATATACAAAATAAATGACGTGAATTTACTTGACGGCAAGACGGAATTTAGAATCAGCCTTACCAATAACGGTAACCGCGATACCACATTGACGGTGATAACAATTAATTTTAAAGCTACGGACGACAAAAATAAATTGCTTCGCGAAGGCAGTTGCACTTTTGACAATCTTCAAATCAGTATGCCGAAAGATAAGGAAGTTTACGAGACATTCATCATTGAAGATGCAAATTGGAAGGCGCACAACGACGCTTTTAATATCAGCTGTGATTTTACCGACGTTGCCGTAAATCCTCCTGTTGATTAAGTTTCCTTGGAGAATTAAATTTTGGAATTATTTTCCGGCGAGCGTTTTATTTTTAATGACAATAATTTTTTGAAAGTTATATCTGGCAAGATTGAAGTTTACTTTATAAGCAAAGACGCTGAAAATTTTCGTCAAATGTTTGTAATGCATCGGCAGTCAGGAGAATTTATTTTCCCTGCGGCTGCTGATTTTCATACTGTCGAAGATTCGGTTATAGAAAAAATTTCTCCCGCGCAGATTGACAATGCCGAAATGCACCTTGCAATGGTTGAGACTGCTTGCCGATAAAGACGACGATAAAGAAAAAATTCTTGACGCATTCGTACATAATGAACCAATTTTTTCAATGCTGGTCGGCGTACGTTTTCAATTTGAAGAAAAGCAACTTGGTGACAGGATAAACATTCGTAAGCGCCAAAAACACCTTTTGATTGAATCTTCAATCAAAGGCTTTTAGGTGAAGATAGAATTTTTTATGAAGAGGACGAAAAAAATAGTCGTTCGCCAAAAAGCGAAGCGGCAGTTTTCATAGTGAAATGTGTTGCCGTCTGCAGATTTGACGGTAAATCCCGATATAAAAAAAGCTTGATGCTGTCGAAGTAATTCGGCGTCTTATTCAAAAACAAAATATGCAAATGCGTTTTGTCACTTTGACTAAAGGCTGGTACAAAAAAGACAGCGGCGTTTTAATCGGCTACTATGTCTCAAACAAAACTCTCGCCGTAATGATTCCTACCTCACCTGACAAATACAAAGTTATCACGAAAGATTTTCCGAACGGCATGCCGATTGACGAAGTACCTGCGCGAAAATTAAAAGTCATGGACTTGGTCAAGTTTATGTTTCGGCAAAGTGGATCACACGACAATTATACTTGTTAGCCTTTTTGACGGAATTGTGCCGCTTGTCACGCCGATAATCACGGGAACAATTTTTCGTGACATTTTACCGATACTCGACCGAAAAGGGCTCGTCACCGTCACGCAAGTTATGATGGTTACAAGTTTTACAATGGCGGCAATGTCAATCATACGTTCTGTAGTACTTATACGAATTTCTACACATTGGGATATGGCGGTAGAAGCGTATCTATGGAGTCGGCTTTTATCATTGCCGGAAAAATTTTTTAGAAAATTTCAATCCGGAGAATTGGCGCACGTATGACAGGTATGGAGTCGGTAAAAAGTTTTATCGACGGTTATTTTATATCAGCAGTCTTCGATACGATTTTTTCGTTTTGGAGTCTGTTTTTAATGTGCCATTACAGTTTGAAATTGATTGCGGCGGCAATTTTTATCTGGCTGATATGGTGCATAGTGACGGCGTTCATTTATAGGAGGGTACTCGGCTTTCAACGCGGTTTGATTAATGCTGGCAACAGAGAATCGGGCTTGATTCAGCAGATTTTCGCGGGACTGGCAAAATTTCGCGTACATGGTGCAGAAGAGCAAGCTTACCGAAAGGACTTGTATAGATTTTTTTCGTAGTTAAGGCTAACGTGAGGAAGTTGAATGGGATGATATATTTTCGCCGCAGATATCTGAACACGAACAGCCGGAACAAAAATTTATTTTGAGCGAGAATAAAAAAATTTTGATGAAGGCGGTATCAAAACTTTCAGAGCGTGAACAGCGCATTATTGAATTGAAATTTTGGGCTGATATGACCAATAAAGAACT
>CAJOKY010000086.1 GCA_905235425.1 uncultured Selenomonadaceae bacterium | reverse complement strand
TTAAGACTGACGGTAAGGGTTCATACGTCGAACGCGTCATTACTGATGAACAGGGCAAGCAGGAAGCCGAAAAAGTTTACATTACAATCGGGCTTTACGGTGAAGATTATGTCGAAGTCAAAAAAGGCAATTTAAATGCCGGAGACGATATTTCCACAACTTACGAAGCTCAACAGACAACGCCGCGACAAGGTGGCGGTGGCGGTATGCGGCGCGGACCCTTCGGCTTTTAAAAATTTTTGAGGTGAATATTTTGAGCGACGTTAAGCAGGAAGATTTTGAACTTGTCACAGATGCGCTTACAGATTTTTTTAACCATGCAACTCAATCTAAAAATTTTAATCTCTCGGAATTGACTGACTTCATGGAAAAAATTTTTAAGCAGACGGGTTATCGCGAGTTATCGGAAAATTTACAGAACAACATTTTAATTATGCACGATTACGCGGTAGGTGACTTCATACTTATAACCGGCGTGATTCGTGAAATTCGGCGGCTTTATCCCTACGCGCACATTACGCTTATGGTGCACCCATGCGCCTTGTCAATGGCTGAATGTTGTCCCTACGTTGACGAAGTGATTTTGTACGACGCCGATTACAAGAATAGAAATGATATTGCGCAGTTTTATCAGCCTGCCTTGAAATCTGCGCGGGAACTTTTAAAGCGGCGGATTGATGTTTGTTTCGCATTTACCAACTACGCTGACTCGGCATTTCTAATGTACATAAGCGGCGCGAAAACTCGAATAGTGCGGCAATTTCCAAAGTCAAGTGACGTTTATGAATCCTACGCGCATTTTTCAAATATCGTCATACCGTTAAGCTTTGTGCATAACGCCGATTGTTTTATGTTTTTCGTGGAATGTATCCTGCATGCCCGCGTGTTTAATCGTGAACTTGAGGCATGGTTTACGCCGTACGACGTGAACGTTGCAAAGAAATTTTTAGCAGAAAATACGCTACCGACTTACGCCTTGTGTATGGGTTCAACGTCGCTTAGGCGACATTACCCGCCGGAAAAATACGCGGCGCTTGTCGAAATGATTTTGTCTGACGAAAATGCAACGTTCGTAATTTTAGGTGGCGGTCACGAAGATTTAAAATCTGCGAAAATTTTCAAAAAGGCGTTGACGAAAAATTATCTTGACAATATCATTGACTTGACAAATAAATTGACGTACAGACAAAGTGCGGCGCTTTTAAGTTTATGCGATATGTACATTGGCAATGACACCGGCGTAATGCATGCGGCGGCGGCGGTTAAATGCCCCGTGCTTACGCCGAATTGTTGCGGCGCCGATTTACCGCATCAAGAATTGCGAATAGTTCAATGTTGCAGTCCTTACCGCGTGCCGAGTGTCGTTGTTCAACCTGCTCATGCCCTGCCGGAATGTGACGCCAATAAACCTTATGATACTTTCGGCTGTCGTGAAAAAATTCCGCACTGTATAACACAGATTGAGCCGCAGACGCTTTTCAAGGGATTTAAAATTTTGCAAGAGCGCATTTCGCAAAATTTATTCGAGCCGATTTATATTTCTTAAAAAATTTCTTTGCAAAATTCGTCAAGAAGTTTTACAATAACCATATTGAAAAAACTTCATTTAATGTATTATTCTGAAAGGAAAGTGTTGTATGAATCATCAAAGCAAAATCACGGCAGAAGAAGCACTTACACGCCTTAAAGACGGTAACGCAAAATTTTTAAATGCGACAACTCCTATAGCTGACGTATCGCCGCAAATTCGCGAAAAGACAGCTAAGGAAGGTCAATTTCCCTACGCCGTAATTGTTACGTGTTCAGATTCGCGCGTTATTCCGGAAGATATTTTTTCCGCAGGCATAGGTGAACTTTTCGTCATTCGTGTTGCAGGATTCGTAGTAAATAAAACGCAACTCGGCAGTATTGAATATGCGGTAGATCATCTTGGCAGTCCGCTTGTTGTAGTACTCGGTCACACGCAATGCGGCGCTATCGCTGCGGCGTTGGAAGATCATCACGACGTTGAAGGCGCGTTGAAAGTTTTAATACAAGAAATTACCTACGCCATAGGTGACGAAAAAGACCCCATCAAAGCCATCAAGCTCAATGTACAGCAAGGCTGTAAAGTCATTGAAGGCGATAAACTCAATGCAAAAGTTGTAGGCGCCGTTTACCACATTGAAACCGGTGAAGTGGAATTTTTATAATTAAGAATTAAGAATTGAGAATTAAGAATTGAGAATTAGAAAGTATGAATACAGAAATTAAAGATAAGCTTGCCGCCGAATTTGAAGCGGCTAATTTTTTTGAAAAAATTCCTGCCGAAATTGAAGGTTTTACGCTGAAAAAAATCCTTGCCGACGACGGCGACAAATTCATTTACTTCACATATGAAAATGTTTCGACGCATCGAAATTTTACGGCGTACTTTCACACTGAAACTATGGAATATAAAGCGCGGGTTAAAATAGGACTCACGGAATTTTGCTTGACAAATTTTTTCACTGATAACTTTGAACGCTTTATCCAAAATCTTAACGCCGAAATGTCCGACGCGATAAAAAATCTTGCCGAGCCTGCAGACGCTGAATCGGATATTCTCATTGCCGACAAAAAATTTTCTGAATGGAGCTACGGTCAATCCCTGCCGAAAAATATTGCAGACTTTGAACTTTTCATAACGCCGAAAAATCCCGTGAAAATTACGAACGGTTCATACATCATCATAAATTACGGCAACTTCGCGCAGAATTGCGATTTCAGCATTATTTATAACGTCTATAAAGATAATTTTTCCGGCGAATCGCAAATTGACGGCGTAAACCATCCCAGCTACATTTTTGACGCGAAGGATTTAAAGGCGTTGGAATTTATCTTAGAGCAAAATTTAGTAAAGACATTAAAAATTTCCACTTCAGTTTAATTTCATAAAATACGATGAGGATTTCCCACTCTTTTTGTCTGATATTTAGGCGGATTGCGGTTTAACATTTTAACCACTCCTTACTGTAACTAAAAAAGCCATAGAGTATACCACCTCTATGGCAAAAAACAAAACAGTTTTTAAAATTAACTTTGACGCGGTCTCATTGTGAATCTCTACCCTGAGGCTTAGGATTATTATTAGACCCTCTTTTACCTTTCGAACGGGACATTGGATAATTACCCGTCTGGCGAATCTGCATTGTATACCTACCTCGAGAATTAGAACCAGATTTACCCGAGCCAGATGAAGACGTCGTAGAATCTGTAAAAGCCTCCATACTAAAAATTCCTTTAGACATTTTTCCTTACTCCTTCCTTTATATTTAAAATGTGGATGACTATTAAATATTAAATAATTTATAAGAGAATATGACCAAAACTTATAAAAAAATTCCACATTTTTTGATATTATACTATCCTGTAAATTAAAAATCAATATTAAATTTTATGCGTGACATTTAATTCAAGTTCCTTGATTATTGGCTTTAATGCCTCGCAATCAATACATTTTCCGCAAAGAATGTTTGAAACATCGCAAGAATGAAAAGTGTTAGGTTCAATATTATAGTCAAGGGCAAAGGGAGTTAAATAGTCTTTAAAGTCTATTTCCATATCTGAAAACGGCGCAATGACTTCCATATTATTGCCTACCACGCTTATACCGTGAATAAAAGCTATAGACGTATTCCTATAATTCCCCAATTTAAAACCAGCTTAATTTCATAAAATTTCATAAAATTTTATAAAATTTTTTCTGAATAATGGGCAGGAAGTTTACCTTAAATCATAGAATACCCTTTAATCAGTACAATATGTACATAATGTTTTTTTTGCGTCAACGAAGAGAAGGGTGGAGATTGTTTTGGGTAACAAAGCTTCTATGAAGAGTCAATTTTTGCTTATGATGATTGGCTCTTCGCTGATTACAATGCTTTTTGTGGGCGGCGTGTTTATCTACAACATGATGAAGGGGGCAGAGGTTCAAGTTGCTGAATTTCGCGCTACATTGTTAAGAGACGTGGAATTACAACTTCGCACGCAAACACAAACGGCAATAAGCCTGATAGATTCAGTTTACAAACGCCAACAGGCAGGGCTGCTTACAGAGCAACAAGCAATGACGGAAGCGGCGGATCTTGTGCGCAATTTGCGCTACGAAGGCGATGCAGGATATTTTTGGATTGACACATACGACGGCATAAATGTTGTACTTCTCGGACGCAAAGAAACTGAAGGAAAATCCCGCATAAATCTTACCGATCCTCACGGCAACCAATTTATTAAGGAAATGATTGAAGTCGGACGCAAGCAAGGCGGCGGCTTTACCGATTTAATGTTTGCAAAACCGAATCAGACAGAACCTTTACCTAAAAGAAATTATACGGCGTCATTTGAACCGTACAAATGGGTTATAGGTACCGGCGTTTGGATTGATTCTATTGACGCTCAAGTTGCAAAGGAACAGGCGCGTTCAGCAGAGCATCTGCAGTCAACTATTATAAACACGCTTATAGTTATAGTAGTGCTTGAAATTATCATTACCTTTGTTGCTATAGCGCTGTCAGTGACTCTTATTGCGCCTATTGAAAGAATCACCAAATTTTTGAATGTACTAAGCACGGGTGATTTTCGTCTGAAGAGCGGCGATGAGGAAGTTCAACAGAACGATACGTCGCGAGCGGACGAATTGGGCGTAATGGCGCGGGCAGTTGTCAAATTGCGTCAAAATATTAACGATATGATGAAAAAAGTTATAACTTCTGCTGAACAGGTTGCCGCCGCGTCGCAACAACTTACTGCAAGTGCGGATCAATCTACCGTTGCAATTAATCAAGTTGCGGACTCAATCGTAACAGTAGCCGGAGCTTGTACCGAGCAATTCAGCGAGGTTGAAAATGCCAGTAAACAGGCGGATGCGTTCAAAAAACATATGGATTCCGTAAGTCAAACTTTGAAAGTTTCTTCCGAAAAAATTCAAGATACTACTAAGGCGGCAGAGGCAGGCGGACAAAGCGTCAAAAATGCCGTTGACCAAATGAAAAAGATTGAGACTTCGGTTAGCGAATCTGCCGATGTTATCGAAAAACTCGGCGAAGAATCGGACAAAATCGGTAAAATAGTTGACGCCATTGCTGCCATTGCCGATCAGACCAATTTGCTCGCACTTAACGCGGCGATTGAGGCGGCAAGAGCCGGTGAACACGGCAGAGGTTTTGCCGTTGTAGCGGACGAAGTTCGTAAACTTGCCGAGCAGTCGCAACTTTCCGCACATGAAATTTCGGATTTAATCGGTTCAATTCAAGAAAAGGCACAAGACGCAGTAAAAGCTATGCAAGGCGGCGTTACCAACGTTCAACACGGCGCTGATGCGGTTGACGGCGCAGGACGGACTTTTAGCGAAATTATTGCTATGGTTACCGACGTTGAAAAAGGTTCTGCACATATGGAAAAAATTGTTGCCGAACTTGTTGAAAGCACCGACGTTATCATAAAGTCCGTTTCCAATATCAATACTAAAAGCCGTGAAGTTGCAAAAGAGTCTGAAACAGTTTCTGCCGCAAGCGAAGAACAATCAGCTACAATGCATGAAATTGCGGACGCCAGCCGTTCACTTGCAGAAATGGCGGAGAATTTGCAGAATGTCACCGAAAAGTTTAAAGTTTAGTAAAGAGTAAGAAGGTAGAGAGTAGAAAGTAGAGAGTAGAAGGTAGAGAGTAGGAGGTAGAGGGTAGGTATTAACTACTCACTACTTACTACTCCCTAATCCCTAACCAGTCGCGGGAAATTATCCTGCGGCTTTTTTGTTAAAAATTTTTCATAAAATATTAAAAAAATATAGACGAAAGTTAAATAATTGTGGTATTATACAAAAAATCGGTTTTCAGGATTTTTTCTGAAAGATAGGGCATTTTTTTATTAGTTAGTGAGATTAGCGGTTGGTGACGATTAAATGCTGTTGCCGTAAAATCTCAAGCAATTATTGCCGACGTTTATTTGTTGGCGACAAATCTAACAGTATAGACCGCTGATAAGGAGGACGTAGTCATGGGTTTTATGGACAATCTGAAAGTGTCTAACAAGTTACTGATACTTAATGTTATCGCACTTATCGGCTTGTTGGCAGTAGCCTTTACGGGTTACAATGCCGTAAATACGGCAAAAAACGAAATGGAGATTATGTATAATAAATATCTCCAATCGGTCTATAATGTAGGATTATGCCGTTACAATGTAAGATATATGCAAGTTCAGGCAACTTTATCCCCTCTTTCGGTGGATATGGCCTTAGCTCAATCGCGACGTGACAAGTACAATGCTGCTTTAAAAGAATGCGAAGAAGCTTTTGAAACTTATTCTAAAATTGTCGCAGATGAACCGGAGTTGGTGGCTTCACTCGACCATGTAAGAAAAGATTGGGAAAAATATAAAGAAACAACAGCAGTGCTTTTAGATATGAAACCTCCTGTAAACGCTGCTACAGACAAATTGGCAATGGCTGACCATAGAGATAGGGCAATGGATTATTACGAAACAGAATGTATGCCCTATGCCGTTAAAATAAGCGAAGATATGTCTAAAATTCAAAATGACGTTATGACACATTCTCAAGAAATGTGGGTTAGAAGCGAAGATTCTGTAGGGTCTGTTATTCGTACTCTGTTCGTTATAACCGGCGGTATCCTTATTATATTGATTGCTCTGAGCGTTGTCGTAATGAAGGGTGTTACACATCCTATCGAAAATATGATTGAACTTTTCGGTCAATTAAGAACCGGTGACTTCAGAGAGAGTCACTTAATTGATCCTGCACGCGGTGATGAATTTGGTGTAATGTCCGGTGCCATTCGCGATATGCGCCAAACAGTCAGCAAACTTTTACAACAAACCAGCCATTCCGCCGAACAATTAGCCGCCTCTTCAGAAGAGCTTACTGCTAGTGCGCACCAATCCGCGCAGGCATCTGAACAGGTCGCGCAATCCGTTACAACTTCTGCAAGCGCCGTAGTTGAACAACAACAAAACGTAGGTGAGGCTCTTGACTTAATCAATGCGGCAACTCAATCTATTTCACTTCTCGGCAAAACAGCCGATGCGGTATCTGCTCATGCAACTAAAGCTAACAATCTTGCTACGGACGGCGGCAGTGCTGTAGAATCCTCCGTGCAACAAATTATCAGCGTTGAAAAAATCGTCAATGATTCGGCGGCTACCGTCGACAAACTCGGAAAACGTTCACAAGAAATCGGGCAAATCGTCGAGGCTATTTCAGGCATTGCCGAACAGACTAACTTGCTTGCATTAAACGCCGCCATAGAAGCTGCGCGCGCAGGTGAACATGGCAGAGGATTCGCCGTTGTATCGGAAGAAGTTAGAAAACTTGCTGAAGAATCTCAAAACGCGGCTCAAAAAATCGCCACGCTTATCGGCGATATTCAGACTGAAACTATTAACGCGGTTGACTCCATGCAGAAGGGTAACGCGGCTGTTCGTGCCGGTACTCAATCTGTAGAAAAATTGCGTGATACATTTGAAGAAATTCGCGAGGCTACTGATAACGTTGCAGGCGAAGCGAAGAATATGGTTAAGGAACTCGGCGCGGTTGCCACTGCTACCGACAAAATCCGTGACAATTCGCAAAATATTTCCGACAAGAGTGCCCACGTTTCACGCGAAATGGAAAGTGTTTCCGCAGCGTCCGAACAACAATCCGCCTCCGGTGAAGAAATTGCTTCCGCCAGTGACGAACTTGCTCGTTTGGCACAAGGCTTGCAGGCGTCTTTGCAGAATTTCCGCTATTAAGATTATTAATTACTGAAAATATTTTATCCGCTAAAAAAGGGCTGTCGCAGAAATTTTTGCGGCGGCTCTTTTTAAATGCATAATGAAAAATTTTATAAAGGTGAATGCTTTTTATGGAAAAAATTTCTACTCTAGGAAAAATGATTGGCATTATAGCCGCGTCGACAATTTTAGGGACGTTGCTGTTGACTTTTGCTTATTCATTGCCGACTGACAAAATTATTTACAATGTGCAAAATTCCTTAGCTATCTATAACAAAGAAGGTCAAGAACCTCTGTGGACGGGGGGGGGTATTGCATAGTAGGGTTGACAACTTCACCGATGCAATTATGTTGATGAAGGCGG
The DNA here is from genome assembly GCA_905235425.1 of uncultured Selenomonadaceae bacterium. Classification (GTDB taxonomy): domain Bacteria; phylum Bacillota; class Negativicutes; order Selenomonadales; family Selenomonadaceae; genus Quinella. The sequence continues at coordinate 664 of CAJOKY010000086.1, read as the reverse complement.
CGTACCCTGTGTACCCTGTAGATGACAACTCAATGATGTTGATGAACGTGACCCCTGTAGATGTTTTGTTGTGGTCGATAGCAAACAATCCTTCATGGCATCTAGTAGACAGTTCACCTGTAAAAACTTTAACGCTTGCAATGGAAAATCCTCAACCCGAATCTTTAGAAACAGTTTGGTGTTATCCGCTGTATTGGCACGGCTACCTTGTCATTTTAAAGCCCGCGTTGACCTTTTTTAATGTGGCTGATTTGCGCTTATTAAATTTATATTGGCAAATGTTTTTGATAGCAACGGCATTGATTTTAATCTACAAAAAATTGGGACTGCGCGAAATGTATGCGTTCCTGCTAGTCATTGCCGTCATCAACCCCGTAACAACTGCGATGAACTTTCAAAATACAGACATATTTTGTATAATGTTGTTGGCGACGATTTTTATTTTATGGAAAAATGAATTTCTCCTGCGCGGCAAAAATTATTTATATTTCTTTTTAATCATTGGAATTGTCACGACGTACTTTGACTTTCTTACATACCCGATAGTTAGTTTGGGAATACCGCTTTGTGTCTGCGTTATGATAAACAGAAAATTTTTCTGCGACGCTGAACTTAAGGGAGTATTAACAAAATTATTTTCGTACTCATTTGCATGGGGATTCGG
>CAJOKY010000085.1 GCA_905235425.1 uncultured Selenomonadaceae bacterium | reverse complement strand
AATGAGTAATGATCCGATTGTAGCAGAAAAATTATCAAAAGATTACACAGAAGACATATTTAATCAACAAAAAAAATATTTATCAGAAAAGCAATATCGTATTCAAACAGAGCAACAGGAAATTCTTCGAGAGCAAAAAAGAATCGAACAAGAGGATCAAAAACAAAAAGATGCCTCCGTTATTATAATAGACCAAGACATTAAAGTTCATAATGCATTTAAGAAAAAAGATCTTCGCGTAAATATAAAAAGCAACGAAAAACAAGCCGGATATCTCATAGAAATTGCACGTTAATATGAAGGTGATAATTTGAAGGCGTTATGTATAATTCCTGCGCGGTATGCCTCAACGCGTCTGCCTGGTAAACCGCTGAAAGATATTTGCGGCAAGCCGATGATTTGTCGCGTTTACGACAGAGCGAAGTTAGCAAAATCTGTTGATGAAGTTATTGTAGCTACGGACGACGAAAGAATTTTTCAAGCCGTAGAAAAAAATCACGGTCGCGCTATGATGACTCGGAAAGATCATAAAACCGGCACAGACAGACTTGCCGAAGTTGCGGAAAAATTTTCAGATGTTGACGTTATTGTAAATGTTCAAGGCGATGAGCCGCTTATTGAACCCGCTTTGATTGATGAGCTTATCGCGCAGTTTGAAGGTGATAGCGAATTGCAAATGGCTACTGTTGCCGTAGAAATGCACGCCGAAAACGAAATGAAAAATCCCAATAATGTCAAGGTGATTTTCGACAAAAAAAATAATGCGCTGTACTTTTCGCGCTCCCTTATTCCCTATCCGCGAAATGTCGGCAAGGCGAAGGTTTACAAGCACATTGGCATTTATGCATACCGCCGAAATTTTTTGCTTGACTATGCTAAAATGCCGTCAACGCCGCTTGAAGAAAGTGAATCTCTTGAACAACTGCGCGCACTTGAAAACGGCTATAAAATTCGCGTCATAATCAGTGATTGTCAATTTATCGGCGTAGATACAGAAGAAGATTTAAAATTGGTCAATGAAATTTTCAGCCGTATGAAATAGCCGTCAGTCAATAATTTTTAATTCAAAAAGTCCTCGTCGAGCTTAAAGCTTAAACGGGGAATTTTTTTCAAATATTGTGGTATAAAAATCTACCATTAATGGTGTTATACTTTCAATAAGAGTTAAAGAAAATTTTTAGACGGGAGGGAAAAAAATGTATGTTGACTGCGGGAAAAAAATGTTGAATATGTTGATTCTGGAAATTCTGCAGGAACATTCGGACAGCGATCACGTATTGACTCAAGCGCAAATTATAAAGCGGCTCAATGCAGATTACGGCTTGAAATGCGAACGTCACGCCGTAAAGAATAATATTCTTGCACTGAAAGATTTTGGCTATGATATTGCCGTCACCAGCAAAGGTTATTATTTGGCGGAAAGAATTTTGGACGACGCAGAACTTGTCATGTTGATTGACAGCGTAATTTTCTCAAAAAATTTTTCATACGCACAAAAAAAGCGTTTGACGGACAAACTTAAAAGACTCGGCAATAAATATTTTCATTCCAAAGTTACGCACATTGCCAATTTGCCGGACTTGTTTAATTCAGAAAATAAGCAAGCCTTGATCGCATTGGACACAATAAGTGACGCTATCGCCAATAAGAAAAAAATTCAATTCGTCTACAATAAATACGGGACAGATTTTAAACTGCACCCACGCCGTGAGAAAGAATATAAAGTAAATCCTTATCGGCTTGTAATGACGAACGGGAAATATTATTTGATTGGAAATTATGATAAATATGATGACATTTCGCATTATAGAGTTGACAGAATTACTTGCGTGAAAATGCTTGATGAATCGATTAAACCGCTGAATCAGATTAAAGAATTTGCTCAAATCGGTTTTAATTTGCCGAGACATACGGCGGAGCATATTTATATGTACAGCGGTGAAAGTGTTTGGATAAAATTTGTGGCTGATATTGAAATGATGGACGAACTCGTTGACTGGTTTGGAAAAAATTTCAGCATACAAAAAATTGATGATAAAAAAATTCGCGTAAATCTGAAATGCAACGAACAAGCCATGATTTATTGGGCGTTGCAGTATGGAAACGATATTGTTATAGAATCTCCACAAAGTTTAATCGATTCCGTGAAGAAAATTGCGGAAAAGATTGTAGCCGATTATAAATAAAATTTTTTGAGGGAGGAAAATTTATGAATAAAGAAAAGTCAGAGGCTTATAAAAAGTTAGTTGCCAATATGCAGAAAAAATATCCTGCGTACGGAACCAATTTTGTTTCCAAATTGCCTGGAACAAAAAGTATCGCTACTGCAACTTCAAAAGAAATTGCCCGCGAATTTTATGAAAATTTTTCTGACATCAAAGATTTTTATAATGTTCTTGCAAGTTGGGGCTTGGATTGGACAAAAACTTCTGAAGAAAAAACAACTCGAATGTGGGCAATAAATGCTCTTGCTAACGCGATAGCAGATGGATTTGACTTTGAAAAAGCTGTTGAAAAAAATTTAGACTCTTCCGTGCCGCTTTGGTCAGCCCTTGTAGACAAAGAATATATTTGTAAAGAAATTAATCTGTACACTTATTGGCAGGGATTGGGATATGCAGAAAAAACTCCGCGCATTAAATATTTGCTTGTCGCGCAGGATTGGGGAAATTGTTTCGGCGATAATTCGCGAATAAATGCAATTAACGCCGGAAATAAAAATTTGCCATATTTCGATAAAACAAACAGCTTTACCGATAAGCATTTAATGGAACTTTTTAAAATTCTCGGCTATGACGACATAATGACGCGTCACGAAGAATTATTTTTCACAAATTTTTGCTTAGGTTATCGCAGTGGGAATATCGGCGGCGGAATGACTAAAAAAGTGATGATGAACGATGCCGCAGAATTTAAAAAACTTTGCGAAATTTTGGAGCCGGAAAATATTTTGTGTCTCGGTCGAATTACTTTTGAAAGTGTACTTGAAAGTTTGACAGGTGAAAAAATTAAAATTTCTGACGGCTATGATAACTTTATTGAACAAAATTCATTTTTAACTGCGACTTGCGGGACAATCCAATCGAAAATTTTTCCGCTTGTACATTGCGGAGGAATGGGAACTGCTTTCAGAAGTTTGGAAAAACAAAAAAAAGATTGGGAAAAAATTTTAAGATTCGATCAAAAAGTTACAAAAATTTCAAAAACCGCGCTTTATGGAGCAATTCTCGGCGACATTATCGGATCGCCGTTTGAGTTCAGGAACATTCGTCAGAAATCGAAGGATTTTGAACTTTTCAGCACGGAATCCAAATTCACCGACGATACCGTTATGACAATCGCAGTTGCCGACGCGATTTTGAGAACTGGTGATGAAGAGGACGGAAGAGTTTTATTTAAAAATGTTGAAAACGAAATGCTTTACTACGGCAAAAAATATCCTAATTCCGGTTACGGCGGCAGATTTGGCGAATGGCTTGAATCTAAAAATCCCAAACCTTATAATAGTTTTGGAAATGGTTCAGCAATGAGAGTCTCCGCCGCAGGGTGGATTTGTAATTCAATGTTTGATACTCGTGAATGTGCAAGAATGACGGCGCGTCCCACTCACAATCATCCTGAAGGCGTAAAAGGCGCGATGGCTGTTGCAAGTGCAATTTTTTTGGCTAGAACAGGCAGATCAAAGGAAGAAATTAAAAATTATATCGAATATGAATTTGGTTATAATTTGTCGCGCAGTTTGGACGATATCAGAAAAACTTATGAATTTGATGAAACCTGTCAAGGTTCTGTACCGGAGTCGATTATTGCTTTTCTTGAATCAGAAAACTTTGAAGACGCTATAAGAAATGCTGTTTCACTTGGCGGAGATGCTGACACTCAAGCGGCGATAGCAGGCAGTATTGCAGAGGCATTTTACGGTATTCCGGAAAATTTAATTGAAAAGTGTCGAGAATATCTGCCGAAAAATATGTTGGAAATTTTGGATGACTTTAACGCCAAAATTTTTGGTACAGGGAAAAATCATCCGCTTGAATTTACGCGAAAATATTTGTCGAATGACCTTTTGACAAAAAAATTTTTTGACGACGTAAAATTCATTCATACTTCAGCGAGCGGCGCAATGGGAGAACCCGGAATTTTTGAACTTTGGACTAAAAATTTTGAACATTATCGTTGCAACTGGACGGGTAATTTTGATGTCAAAAAATTTCACAAAGCATTTATGCAAGACGACGACACGCCATTTTTTGATGAGCCTGTGAAAAACGGCTGGTGTTTTCATTATATGGGTTGTGGACATAATTTTTATATCAAGGAAGAATTGAACGAAAAATATTTGAAACAATTTGATGAAGGCAATCGCGAAATTATACCTGTCGAAGAATTTATGATCGAGGTTTTGTCCTCCTAAACCATATGACTTTATAAAATTTTGAAAGCACCAAAAATCCCTGCCGAGCTTAAAGCTTAGACAGGGGCTTTTTTATTGCCGATTATAAATTTCGCATTGCTGATAATCTGTCATTCAGGATACATACCTGCAACTAAATCTACAACGACATTGCTACCACTCACGCCCACATGAATATGAAAACCGCCGCTAAACGTATTCAGATATTTCGCTTGACTGCCGCTATAAACGAAGTACCAATTATTACCGTTGCTTCCGACCGATGAAATATTATGCTTGCCATTAAGTTTTTTAAGATATTTGCTGACATATTGCGAAGTTTTTCCGTCTACGCAAATGTAATTCCAACGTGTATAATTCACGCCGTTGGCACTTCTCTGATCCATGCCGGTAAATCTTATGCGCTCTTTAATACGGTTGCTTGCCATACTACGAAAATTCGGCACATGCACATAAGCCGCCTCAACCGCTATTGTAGGTATCAAAACTGCAAGCGCTATTAAAAGTGACAACAAAAATTTTTTCATGATAAATTCCCCGCAAAATCTTATTTAATCGTCGCCGTAAGTCAATCCGTTAGCAACTCTGATAAAAAAGTGAGTTGTTTCTCGTTGCCAATTTTTATGTATACCGACAACTAGATTGGCGTTGTAAGTCCTGTTGCTGTGATGATCTTTTTCAACAAATGTGGAGACCCTCTTTGATCCTGTGTAGACGAAAATCCACTCTTCAAAGGTTTCGGCAGAAGTTCTCCGATAATCATTAAAGAAATGACCGACAAGTCGGAAATTATATAAATTGTTCATAAATTGTTCAGCAAAATTTTCCCTCAAATCAATACTGCAATCATAGCCGTAAGTACGTATAGGTTTTTTTCTGCCAACTTCTTTTCCCGTGAAAGTAAGATAATTACCGCCTACTTGATAAAAACTTGGTACGTCTGCCGCCTCAGCAATCGCCGTCGGAATCATAATCGCTACAATCAAAAGAAACGGTATTAAAAATTTTTTCATATAAAATTCCTCCTAAAAATTTAAATATCTTCGTCACGTAAAAATTTAATAGTTATCACCTCCGAAACATATTTGCAGACCTCTTTTTTATGTGTCACGATAACAATGGTTTTATCGTAGACTTGATTAGTAAGCCGCGTTAAAAATATTTTTTCGGTTTCAGCGTCAAGCGCAGATGTCGGCTCGTCCATTAAAATCACATTGCCCGGGCGCAAAAAGCTTCGCGCTATTGAAATGCGTTGAGCCTGCCCTTCACTGACACCGAGACCGCCTTCACCAATCACCGTATCTAAACCGTCGGGAAAATCTTTAATGACAAAATCTGCCGCCGCCGCGTACAGTGCATTTCGCATTTCATCTTCTGTAGCATCGGTTTTACCTAAAAGCAAGTTGTAGCGAATCGTACCGCTGATTAAACTGTTGCCCTGCGGCACGTAAACGCAGTTACAACGTGTTTTAGCACTTGCCGCATATTTTTTCTGTGTACCTTTTTCATTGCCATAAAAAGTAATACTGCCGGAACTTGGCGTTAATGTGGCTAGAAACATTCTTAACAGCGTGCTTTTACCGGCGCCTGTTTCTCCTACAACTGCCGTAACACTGCCGGGCTTGAAATTATGATTGAAGTTTTTATAAATCCAGCGCGAATCATCAGAGTAGCGAAAATTTACATTAGAAAATTCAATTCCTACAGACTTTGAAAATATCACAGCATTTGTATTGTCTTCTTTCGGCAGATTTTCAAACTCTATCAGCCTTTCAACAGATGCCATTGCCGTAATAAGCAGCGGGTATTGGTGATTGAATTGAAGGAACGGGACTTGCATTTGTTCAGCCAACTGCAAAAAAACTATCAGCTCGGCATATGTAAAAGTGCCTTGCTGTATGCCGTAAATGCCCCACGCAAAAATTATGATGTAGCTGATATTCAACGCACTGTCTATTAAACTCATAGCAACGGTATTTAATTTCATACCGGCTTTAATTTTTTCGTAAACCTTATTTTGAAGTGCTTTAAGGCTGTCCCAGATGAAGTCCGTTTTTTCCAATGTAACGATCAATTCACGGTGCTGTAAATGCTCCTGCATAAACTGGTGCGCCTTGCTGTCGCAAATTCTTAGTTCTCTATGAATTGGCAATAACTTTTTGGCGTAGGATTGACCAAACATTATATTGACGGACATAATCACCAGTATTACAAATGTTAATGAAGGCTCGATTAATGCGAGGTAAATGCAAGTGGCGATAAGCTGTACAAGGGCGTAAATCAATTCCGGCACGGTTCCTATCAAGCAACCTGAAACGCTGAAAACGTCGGTCGTAAGTCTGCTTAGCGCGTCGCCGGAATGTATTTTGGCATTATAAGAGACGCCGCCTGCGAATAAGTCTTTAAAAAATTTCAAGGACATTTCATTATTCATTAAAAAAGTTTGTTTTTCGCGCAGATAATTTTTAAATGCCGCGCAGAATATGTTAAAGCCCTTGATTGTCGCCAATGCCAGCATTAACGGAACAAAAGAAAAATTTTCGCCGCTCTCGACACCTTCCATAAGAATTTTGGTAACTTGTACAAAAAGCAGTGAAGATGCTACCGCCAATACATTCAGCAGTATGCAAATCAGTATCGTGATTTTAAATCTGCCGACGTGACTGTACAGCCACGCAAGATGTTTTTTACTTATGCTCTGATATATCATTTACAAGACCTAATTCCTTAGCTTTTTGTGCAGTCAACAGACAGCCTTTGCGCATGAGGCGTTTCCAATACGTTTTATCTTTATTGCTGACACTTTCAAGAATTGTCGCGATTTTATCAGTATTAGCCGACATTTCTTTTACTTCGCGCAGTAAGTCGGCGGCGGTAAAATTGCCGTCAAGATGTTTTGTAATGGAGTGAACATAAAACGACGAACAAGGCAAGCTGATTCGCTCATCACCTGCCGCAAAAATTATTATCGCCGCAGAATTTACGCAGGATATATTCACCGTCCGAACTTTACAATCCAAAAGTTTTAAAAAATAAAAAAGCTCGACGGCAATATCAACACTGCCGCCGGACGACGAAATATAAATTGTCAGCGCTGTGCTGTCGGGAAATTTTTCATTAAGATTTTTAATTTCGTTTATAAACGCGCGTACATTTTCTTCATCAACACTGCCTGTAAAGCTGATTTTTATATCTGCGTTTTCCATATTAAAATTTCCTTCGCATAACGAAAAAACGGTGTAGCTGACTGTAAGCCTGCCACACCGCCTTCCCGTCAATTACGAGTTTGGCGAACCGTCATTGCGCGGTCAAAGCCACATAGACGTTATTAACGACTTGTATCGCAACTTCCGGAACAAGAATGTTGACAGGAACCTTCGCAACCAAACATGCAACCACCAGAGCAACTTCCGCAAGAGGCACTGCCATAAGTATTACCATTTGCCGAATCATGCTCAGCCATTACGCCGTTTTCTTTGCCGTATTCAGCCAGCTTGAGTTCGAGAGCTTTAAGCGCGTCCATGTTCATTTTCATTTCGATTTCCCTCCTTTCTTCTGCATCATCTTATATAAAAAATATAACAACAATTATTAGAAACTTATTGATGCGTTGAAGTTAAAATCTGAAATTGCATCGATAAGAATTCTGACTGTAATTTAAATTGTGTAGGGACTTTGGCTTTTTTCTATATCAAAATCCTTTAAAATCTTATAAGCTTTCAACGCCGCTTGACCGTGTTGGGCATCCTGTTCATCAAGTTTGTCAATCATAGCAACACGTTCAACTTGAAATTCACAAGCCGTCATAGCCTCTGCCAAAACCATCGGACACCAACGTTTATCTCTAATGGCGAGATGTCCGCGATATTTATAGTTGAAACCTGCACAAGTAGGACAAAAATTTCTTAACACGCAAGCCTTACAATATTCATCAGCCGTAGATTCGGGAGTTTCCCATTCCACTGCGTCAACCAAAAATGATTTATCTTTTCCGCAAACCAATGGCGTAAACATATGACAGCCGTATTTTTTGCCGTCAATATCATAAGTTGCCATTTGTTTTCCTGTACCACAAAATTTTTCTTGAACTTTTTCTTTATCAGAAACATCTATAACAGCGACGAATCTTGTCAATCTGTTAAACGGAGTCAGCGCGGTATTTTTTAAATAGAATTCCTTTAATATGCACAACTGCTCACGGTATATTATTGCATCGTCCATTGTCCAATCTACGCCTTGCGCCAAAGCCGCATCAATTTTATATCCTTTTCCTTGTATTTCTAAAACGCCTTCTGCCAACATTGGGAGAGTTTCTTTAGAAATTGTCATACGCGAAGATTGATGAGGCCACAATTTCTTGAAAAATTCTAAGTCAATATTATGTTTATCGGTGCCGCGATTTGTCGATTGCATT